>NZ_NPFX01000019.1:0-84198 GCF_002259335.1 Rhodococcus sp. 14-2483-1-1
AACGCCCGGTCCCATTCCGAACCCGGAAGCTAAGCCCTCCAGCGCCGATGGTACTGCACTCGACAGGGTGTGGGAGAGTAGGACACCGCCGAACACAACATTCCGTAATGCCCCCGACCTCACGGTCGGGGGCATTACGCATTTCGAAACTATTACCCCCACAACGTATTCGAGTGTGATGTCCCATCCGATTCCCAGGGCGTCGAACATCCATGTCTGACGATTATGTGCGGTGTCCGAAGACTGCATATCGGAGCGAACAGATCGAGACTCCGCCGGCTAACCCAGCGAAGTAGTTCGGCAAACGCGCTCGCGTTCGTCAGGCGCGAGCGGAATCGCCGACGAATCCGTGAGCGTCTGACAAATGCGAGCGCATTCGCCAGACGCGTGCAGGTTCGCCACACCGATGAACGCCAATCCCGCGCATCTGACAAACGCGCACGCATTTGCCATCAATCCCGCGAATCTGGCAAACGCGTACGCATTTGCCATACGCCCCGCGCAGATCGACTGGTCCTTCCCGGGCGTTCCGTGTACCGCTGCACGCACGACAGACACTGTCGAGTCCGGGGACATATGAGACACGAACGACAGGCACCGCCTCGGTCCACTCCGCTGACGGCGTAGGGCTTCCGCATCGCACGAACGCGCGCGCAGCCGCCAGTCGCACCCCGACCGCTCACCACTCCCCGCGCGCCTGACACACACACGCGCACATGCAGCTGCGACCACCCGCACACGTTGGATCCGACGGTTGTGCATTCGGCAGTGTCGGAATCTCCACTGCTCAGATCGCACGCCGGCAGCGTCGATCGTAAGGCTGAGCGCGGACGGACCTGTATGCCCACTCGAAATCATCTATCGTGCAATGACATTCGAGACAACTGCCCAGTCCCCGCTACCGGATGAATTAATTCGGTGGAGTTCGCGGCTCAGGCCGTGCATGATCATGACACAGGCACATCGTAGAGACCGTGGAGGTGGACAATGGCAGCAGAATCGAAGTACGCAAGCCGACGAGTCGTCTGCACTCGGTTTGCAATTATTGCCAATTACGCTCTCTGAGTAGAGCTTCGGTCCGAAGGTGATGTGACACCCTTCGAATTCCTCGCCGCGCAGAACATCTCTGTGTTCGGCATCCATACTTGTTGTAGGAGAACAGATGTACCACTACGAACAAATCTTGAACGAACATCGACAACGCGTCGAGCGTGGTGTCCGGAACTACGAGCGGCGTCGGGTCGCGGCGGAAAGGGCATCGGAACCGACTGCTAGCGAAGGGAACTCACGAGAAGCTGGGGTTGTCGACGAAGGGGCATCCAATGACGGCGATGTTCCGACTTCCGAGTCCCACCTTCGCGTCGGGACGTTCTCGTCCATGAGCTGAGGCTCAATGTTCGACCAGATCGGAATATCGATCGCCCGCCGCCTCGATGAAGTCGCGGACGAACCAGCACGCAGGGACCACCCGGAGTCCCTGCGTGCTGGTGTCGTCGAGTGCGTGCTCGGTGAGTGTGGCTGCGAGTCCTCGACCGCGGAAGCGAGGGAGCGTGACGGTGTGGTGGAACGTTCTGACGCCGTCGGATTCGAGGTACTCCGAATAGCCGGCCAGCTGAGAGTCGACGTGGATCTCGAACCGGTTGTCGGCAGTGTCGTGCGTGATCGTCACCTGCATGGTGGTACCTCCTGGCCGAGTTCGCTCTGTTCACCGTAACCGGCACTCGTCCGACGGGGTGTTCGGCGGTTACTCGAGCGTGGGTCGAAGCAGTAGGGTGAGGTAAACCGAGTCGTGCAAGCGCCACCCGTCGCAACACCGCTCTTCATAAGTACGGGGCGCTCTCGAGGCTGAAGGTGGCAATCCGTGGAAGACACATCCGACCGGGGAATCAAAGCATTCATTCGAACCGTCGCTCAGCGCGGTGGACGTGCGGAGCGGCTGACCACGTCTCGCCGTAACCCCGTGCAGGTCTGGGCTATGGACGGGAAGTCCTCGTGCATCGTTCGAGTGCGATCGAAAGTGACCGGGGACTGGAAGGCTCGCAGGCAAGACGAGTCGCTCGAGAGCGACGACACCGGATCGTCGTATTGGGTGTTCGTCGACCTTGCGAACGAAGAGCCGCGCTTCTACATGGTGTCGTCGGAAGAGATGGCGACCGATATTCGCGGAGAAGTCGATCTGTGGGTTCAGGATTCGCCTCTTCGAACCAGAACTGGGCATCACGCCATCGCGGTGGACCGGGTGGCGCATGGCAGTGAGCGGTGGGACCTGTTGGGGCTGAGCTCCACGTTGGACACCACGCTCGATGTCGGTCCCGAGCAGACGTGGGTTCGTACCCCACGGGTGAAGGCACCCCGCAAATCGGCGAAAGCCGCAGTGGAGGAAGAAGTCGTCGACAACCGTGTGCGAGTCGTCGCCGACTGCGAGGGCTATCGACTGAGCGGCCGCTACGACCCCGAGACCCAGCGACTGGAGATCACTGCCGGGCCGATGGAGGGTCGACGATTCGACAACCCGTCCGTCGCGGCCAGTGCCGTCGCCACCCATATCAGCGGAGATGTCGAAGAGCGCGACGGCTGGCAGTTCTGGCAGTTGGACACTCCGGATCGCGCTCCGCTGGGATCGTTTCAGTAGAGAACGGCAGGCCGGATGGGCTTCGTTGTGATTCCTCACCAAATTGTTCCATCGGCCATAAACGGGCCAACGGTCGGATTAATCTAGCGCTGGTAGGACGAGCTCCCTGTTTTAGCCACTGGGTCGAATCGATGTTCGAGAGTTCGTTCGTACATCGAAATCGGAGTATCAGCGAGCTCAACGGTCGACAGTGCGAGGGGTGCTGTCGACCGTGGGGAGAGGTATTCACCATGGAGCATTCCTACCGGTCAGGTACAGCCCACGCGTCCCGTTTCCTGTTCCTCATCGCGCAGTTCGTCGATCGAAGAATCCCAGCCGAGTTCTTCTCGGCCCAGTTTCGCGAGCTGCAGAACACTCAGTCCGCGTACCTCGACGCCGACGTGTCGTCGGTCATCGGAATGTTGTCGGTGGACGTCGGAGCGTACCTGGGTGACGTCGAGATCCGCGGAGTCGACTACATCGACTCCGAACAACTGTGGATGGCCGCCGGGCAGGCGTTTCGTGATCTGATGACCGTCCAGTCCGAGCACATCGAGCGTGAGGCCGGCTGATGGTCCACGACGATGTCACCTGAACCGATCGCGCTGCCGCAGAAGATCTTCGAGCCTGAATCGTCGATGGGTTCCGCGCATCTCGATAGGTAGGTCGCCCGCATCGGCCAACCGTCTGACATAGGTATCGGAGACCCCGAGTACTGCCGCGGCCTGCGAGGTCGTGAGTAACTCGTCCACCGTTCCGATTGCCACTGCTCGGCCGGTGGCCAGCTGGGTGAGGAGTTCGAGGACGGCACCGCGTGCCGCGTCGTCGAGTGGCACCGCCGAATCTCCGATTCTGACGTCGACGTCCGTACCCGTTCGCTTGTGTACGGCGGCCGCGAGTTGTGTGGCCGAGCGCGAGGCGAGAGCAGGCATGACGAATCGGAAGTCCATTCGACCAGGATAGAAGCGGACGGTACGCATAGGCTCGAAGCACCCGACTCACAAGGAGTGTTTCAGTGCCGCAGTTGTTGCATCTCGATTCGTCTGCCGACCCGGTTCGTTCGATCAGCCGTCAGGTGACGTCCCGCTTCTCGGACGGCTGGCATTCGATCGGCACCGACCACTCCGTGATCCATCGAGACCTGCATCTGAATCCGCTGCCGCACCTACCCACTTCGGCGCTGCACTGGGCACCACACTTGCGCGCAGCCGACGAACATGTGGAGGCATCCGCCGAGGCGCTCCAGATCGAACTGATCGAAGAACTGATCTCGGCGGACGTTGTGCTCATCGGTGCACCGATGTACAACTGGTCGATCCCGTCGACCTTGAAGGCGTGGATCGACTACGTACACGTTCCCGGCATCACCGTCCCGTTCGACGGCGATACGGCACCCCTCGTCGGCAAACCTGCTGTTGTGGTGACCAGCCGCGGTAACGACTACACCCCCGGTACCGACGGCGCGTCGGCCGACCACACCACGGCCCAGTTGCGGCAGGTCCTCGGGGTCGCGCTCGGGATGGACGTCCACTTCGTCCCGATCGATCTGACGCTTGCTGCACGAGTGCCGGCGCTGGCACCCCGGATTCCGCAGGCGCAAGCCAGTCTCGAGGCTGCGTTTGTCGCCGTCGAGGGACTCGCTCTGAAATTGGGCGGGGCTTTGCCCAGGTAGGACCCGAGTAGCCTGGCGAGGTGCTACCGAACGGCCCAGGCAACGACACCACCCGCGGCAACCGCGGATCGGGTCGGCATCGTATCCACACAGCGTCGCGTCATCGTGGTCTCGCGCTTCGGATCGGACGGGTCGTCGTTGCCACTGCAGCGGTCGCCTCGGTTGCGGTGAGTGGCATCGGGTTCGCGGTCTACCGCGAGGCGACCACCGGACTGACCACCTCCGACGCTCTCGACGGTATCGCGAACAACGATCCGGGCGGCAACGGCCAGGACACCAACATCCTGTTGATCGGCCTCGACAGTCGCAAGGACATGGACGGAAACGACCTGCCCGCCGAGTTCGTCACCGATGAACTGCACGCGGGAGACAGCGATGTCGGCGGTTACAACACCAATACTCTTCTGCTGGTTCATCTTCCGGCCGATGGCGGACGTGCGACCGCGTTGTCGATACCTCGTGACGACTATGTCGACGTCCCCGGGTACGGCAAGCGAAAGATCAAGGAGGCGTACGGCCTCGCCAAGGCCGACGCCGATACGGAGTTGCTCGACGAGGGCGTCACCGATCCGGCCGAGCGTGAACGGCGAGCGAGAGAGGCAGGTCGGCGATCGACGTTGACTGCGGTCCGCAACCTGCTCGACGTGCCGATCGACCATTTTGCCGAAGTGAACCTCCTGGGTTTCTACGACGTGGCGACGGCCGTCGGCCCCATCCAGGTGTGCCTGAACAATCCAGTCGACGACAGCTATTCGGGGGCGAACTTTCCAGCCGGCGCCCAAGAGCTGGGCGCCTCGCAGGCGCTGTCCTTCGTACGGCAACGTCACGGCCTCGACAACGGCGATCTCGATCGAACCAAACGGCAGCAGGCTTTTGTTGCCGGAGTGATGGCCAAGCTCAGCTCCTCCGGTGTTCTCGCGAACATCGGCGAACTACGAGCGCTGGTGGCAGGAACCAAGAACGACATCGTCATCGACGCGTCGTTGGATCCGATGACGCTCGCCGGGCAAGCCGGTGCGGTCATGCAGGGTGACATCGACTTCTACACGCTGCCGATCAAGGGGTACGACACGATCAACGGTCAGGACGTCAATCTCGTCGACGTCGACTCCATCAGGGCCGAGGCTGCGCGGTTGATCGGCAACGTGCCGGTGCCCACACCGTCGATCACCGAGGCACCGGCCCCGACGACGGGACCTCCGCCACTCGCGATCGCCCCACCGGATACGACCGAGGATCTGCCCGGGGCACCAGACGAGGGCGTGCACAGCGACGGCGGCATTCCCTGCGTCGACTGAGCCCTGCGTCGACTGAACGCGCGCCGGGCAGGTCAGGGTGCGCTCAGCAGAACATCCATCAGCTGCTTCTCCACCGCAGCGAACTGAGGTGTCGTCACGATCTCCAGTCCGCGTGGGCGGGGCAGGGGCACCTCGACCTGCCGTCGTACATGGGCCGGCCTGGGGGAGAGAACGACGACCCGATCGGAGAGGTAGACCGCCTCACGGATGTCGTGCGTGATCATCAGCACTGTCCATCGAAACTCCGACCAGACCTGCTGCAACCAGGACTGCATGTCACTGCGGGTCAACGAGTCCAGCGCTCCGAACGGCTCGTCGAGCAGCAGCACCGACCGACCCTGCACCACCGTGCGCAGTAGCGCCGCTCGCTGGCGCATGCCGCCGGAGAGCTCGGACGGCCTGGCCGACTCGTAGCCGTCGAGGCCGAATACCGGGAACAGCTCCCGCGCCCGCGCCCGCGCTTCCTTCTTCGCGACGCCCTGCACTTCGAGTCCGAGAGTCGTGTTGTCCAGCACGGATCGCCAGGGAAACAGCAGATCCTTTTGCGGCATGTAGGCACACGGCGGTACGTTCACCGTGCCGGAATCGGGTCGGTCCAGCTCGGCCAGCATGTTGAACACCGTGCTCTTGCCGGATCCACTCGGTCCGATGATCGAGATGAACTCGCCTTTCTGCGCTCCGAACGAAACGCCGTCGAGCACAAGCTTGTCGCCGAACGATTTGGTCAGTCCGCGAACGTCGATGCAGTTGTCGGTGGTGATCCGGTCAGACATGTAGTCCCGCCGATCCGTGGCGAGCCCACGGAGCAACCAATCGTTCCACCACGAACGTGGAGACGAAGAGGACCACACTGATCACGGCTGTGACGGCCACTGCGGCCAGGACCAGATCGGTTCGGAACGAGTTCTTCTGTTGGCTCATGTAGATGCCGAGCCCTGCACTGGCTCCGGCATATTCGGCGAAGATCGCCCCGACGACGGCGTAGGTGATGCCGATGCGCAACGAGGTGAAGAACCGGGGGAGAGCCGACGGTAGCCGTACGTACCGAAACTGTTGCCAGCGTGAGGCACCCATGCTCACGAGAAGAGATCGAGCATCGCGATCGGCTGCCGCGAAGCCCTCGATGAGCCCGATGGCCATCGGGAAGAACGTGGCCAGAGCGATCACCAAAACCTTGGGGAGCAAACCGAAGCCGAACCAGATGATCAGCAACGGTGCGATCGCAATGATCGGCAGTGTCTGCGACACGACGAAGAGTGGCACGAACGCGCGCCGGAGCCAGGGCGAGAAATCCACCGCAACAGCCAGTATCCAGGCGAGAGCCAGGGAGACCGCGAAACCGACGAGCGTCACCTGCACGGTCGCGGACGCGTTCTCGATGATCGCATCACGCTGCGCCCAACCCTGCACGACGACGCGACCGGGCGATGGCAGCACCTGCGGGCGGATACCGCTGACCTGGACGTAGACCTGCCATGCGGCTATCAGGGCGGCGACGACCGTGACCGCGGGCCACGCCCAGCGAACAGAGGCTCGGATCCCGCTGAACGACAACGTGTCTCGCTCAGCGGTTACCGGCTTATCGATCGCCGAGATAGTCATTGGTGAAGTAGGTCGACCAGTCCGGCTCCGTCGTCAGCGGGGCGCCGTTCTGATCGGCCAGTACGCCGCTCTCGTACAGGAACTTCGAGTACGCCGTCCACTTGTCGAGGCTCTGTCTTCCGACCTCGCCGGAGGGATCCTTCATGTACTTCGCCGCGAGCATTTCCTGGCTCTCGAAAACGAGCGACTCGTCCGTGAAGGTTCCGGGGTTGGCGTCGATCAGGTCCTGGGCAGCTCTGTCGGGATCGTCGGCAGCGAGTTGGTACCCGCGTTGCAGGGCCTGGACGAATTTCTTCGCCTCGTCCGGGTGGGCAGCGAGCCAGGGTTCGTTGCCACTGATGGTGAGCGCATAGGCGTCGGGAAATCCGTAGTCGGTGTAGTCGAAGTACTTCATCGGGGTTCCGCTGTGCTCGGCCTCGATGCCCTCCCACGCGAAGTAGGAGACGGTGAAGTCCGCGGTACCGGAATACACCGCCTCGTATGCCGAGGTTCCCAGTACTACGGTCTCGTATTCGCCTGTGCCACCGTCGTTCTTGATGACCTGCTGAAGTCCGGCTTGCTCGCCGGATTCGCCGAAGCCGGCGTAGACCTTGCCGTCGAGTGCCTTCGGGCTCGGGATGTCGTCTCGATCTGCGCGAACTCCGATGCCGGTTGCCCAATGCTGCAGCGGTGCGAGAACAGACACGGTCTGGGCGCCCGCCGACGTGGCGAACACCCCCGAGCTCTGTGTGCTGATGCCGAACTCGGCGTTTCCGGCATCGACGAGGGTGTCCGCTGCGGTGTTGTTGTAGGGCAGAACTTCCACGTTCAACCCGGCGTCGGCGAAGTAGCCTTCTTGCAGAGCCACGTAGAGGCCGGTGTGATTGGTGTTCGGGGTCCAGTCGAGGGCGAAGCGAATGGTGTCGGAGTCCGTCGATTCCGAGCATCCCGCCAGTCCGGTGGTCGCCACGACCGCCGCTGCAAGCGTGGCGAGGATTCGAGTGGTTCTCATGCGTACACCGCACTCTCGGCCGAAGGCCACGGAGTGGGATGTAAAGCGCTGTCCCAGAACATCAGTTCGTATCTCGACGCGACGACGAAGGCGTCGATCATCTGCTCGCGTTGATCTGGCGTCGCGGCCGCGGCGGCGTCGTCCACGAACGTCTTCGCAGCGTCGACGATGGCATGGAATTCGGGTGCGTCGTAGGCAGCCACCCAGCGCGCATAGGGGTGATCCGGATCGCGATCGAGAACCGCCTTCGCTGCCGCGGCGAGAGAGCGGCCGACATCGGCGTAGATCCAGAAGCACGGCAGCACTGCCGCGGCTGCCACCGGATACGGCTCGGTTGCTGCGGTTGCGATCAGATACGAGGTGTAGCCCAGGCACTCGGGTGATGGCTCCGGCGTAGCCGTCGACGAGGGGAGAGAACCCCCGGTCAGCATGGCCTCGTGCGACGACGCCTCGTCCATGGCGCTCGCGGCGGCGCTCGCCCAGAATGCCCCGGTGAGCGGGTTCGGTGCGTGTGCTGCCAGCAAGGACAACGACTTCACGTACCCGCTCAGATAGAGCGAGTCCTGCTCGAGGTACCGACGGAACGCGTCGAGCGGAAGCGTCCCGGCACCGAGCAGCCGTAGGAATTCCAGGTTGTCGATCTCGCGTCGAATGTCCGCGGAGGCATCCCAGAGGAGATCGGTGAAGCGGACCGGGTCCGCAGATACAACAGGCGTCATCGCCTTGACATCCCTTCGTCAGTATTACCTGCATCAGGTTCGGCGGGTTTGATCTCAGCATCCGCATCGGCGGACACACCCCGTGTCAGAACGAAAGCGACAGTAACACCGGTCACCCGGTGCCGATGCCGCCGCCCCTGTATCTGCGGTCCTCGGCTCACCCCAGCATGTCTTCGAGTTCCATACCCTTGGTCTCCGTGATCTTGGCCTTGACGAAGAAGAACGACAGGGCGGCGAACACTGCGAAGCCGGCGTAGATGACCCACAGGCCCACCGACGACGTCAGTGGCGGGAAGGCAAGCGTCACAGCGAAATTGGCAATCCAGTTGGCTGCGGTACCGATTCCGAGGGCCATGGCTCGCATGCGGTTGGGAAACATCTCGCCGAGCATGACCCACATGATCGGACCCCAGGTCGACGCGAAGAAGATGACGAAGAGGTTGGCACCGATCAGCGCGATGGCACCCCACGGAGCGGGCAGCGTGACGTCGTCGCCGCTGCCGATCGACTGCGAGAAGGCCACGGATGCCATGACCAGCCCGACGAACATGCCGAGCGAACCCGCCAACAACAGCTTGCGCCGGCCGATGCCGTCGACGAACAGGATCGCCACGAACGTCATGACCACGTTGATCACTGCGGTGATGACCGACGTGGTGAACGACTGATCCTCACTGAAGCCGACCGAGCGCCACAGCGTCGTCGAGTAGTAGAAGATCGCGTTGATACCCACGAGCTGCTGGAGCACGGCCATCGTGATGCCGACCCAGACGATCGGTTGCAGGCCGAACTTCGGCCCGCGGATATCCGCGAACGACGAACGCGACTCCTTGCGCAGCGTGAGCCTGATCTCGTGAACGCGCTCGTCGGGGTGCAGTTCGCCGGTGATCTCGGCGAGCACTCGCGCTGCTTCGTCGTCGAGATGCTGACCCACCAGGTAGCGCGGGGATTCCGGAATCAGTGTTGCCAGCAGCCCGTACACCAGTGCGGGAACGACGCCGACGAGAAACATCCAGCGCCATGCTTCGACGCCGAACCACAGGTCGTTCGACGCCCCGTCGGCAGCCCCCGCGAGAAGCGCGTCGGACAGCAGGGCGGCGAAAATGCCGATGGTGATGGCCAATTGTTGTAGCGAAGCAAGGGCTCCGCGCCACTTGGCCGGAGCGATCTCGGCGATGTATGCAGGCGCAATCACCGAGGCGATGCCGATGCCCAGCCCGCCGAGTACTCGCCACAGCATGAGATCGGGGACGCTGAACGCCAATCCGGAACCGATCGAGGAAATCACGAACAGGGCCGAGCCCAGCAGCATCACTTTCTTGCGTCCCCAACGGTCTGCGAGGCTGCCGGCGAACCAGGCACCCACTGCGCATCCGATCAGGGCGATCGCGACCACGAATCCGGTGGTGAACGAGCCGAGGAGAAAGTGATCTTCGATCGAGTCGACGGCTCCGTTGATGACCGAGCTGTCGAAACCGAACAGGAATCCGCCCACAGCAGCGGCGACGCTGACGCCGATGACCTTCGCTGTGTGGCGGTCCGAGGTCTGATTCATGAGTGACGCACCTTCCGGCCGCGCGCACGGGCGTCGGCCGCTGGGGAGACCGTACGGCAGGGATTGTCGTACCGTCCCCGGACATTACGCCTGGTAATTTGCCGAGCGAACGAGACCGTCAGCGAAGGTCGAAATCTTCGGCCGAGACGGTGAATCCGTGACCGACCTGATCGGTACAGGTCACCCCGGCCTGCTCGTCGATGCTGCACTGCAGGCCGTTGGTCGAGCCGCTTCCAGGGATGGTGAGCACCTCGCCGTACGGCAGCGCCGCCGCGGGGCCGTCGAAACGATGGAACTTGGGATCGCCCAGACTCTCGAACTTCGCCGGTGATCCTGCAATCAGTTGCACTGCGTTGGGTTTCACAGCAGTCCCCGAAGCGCCACTGCCGGGAACCTTCGGTGCCGAATCGGGTAACGAACCGTGGCAACCGGCGATCGAGGTGTTCAGCACGGCAATACCGCACTCGAATTTTCCGCTGGGGCTCGAAAAGTAGTACCAGCCAGGTGCTTTGCCGGCGTAGTCCGTCGAATTGGCCTGAGACGCTGCCGAACTCGTCGGCGTTGCCGTGCTGGACGTCGGCGGCGTCGTGGAAGCAGGTGTGGATGACGGCGTACTGCGGGGCGTGGTCGGAAGCGCGGTGATCGGGGTGGGGCGGTCGGTGACGATCGTCGCCATCGGCCCGTCGCCTCCACCGGAACCACAGGCGGCCAGTAGACCGACCGCCACGACTGCCGCTGCGGCACATCCGATTCTTCTCATCGTCGATTCCTTCGCTCGGGGGCGTCGACGCCGAACGTAGCGTCGCCGAGCCCAGGGATGATGTTGGTACGTTGGGCAGCGACCGAACAGGAGGCTCGATGGGCAACGCGTCCGACTCCACCGCGTCCGACTCCACCGTGTGTGTGAGCACGCCGTACGGCGACGTCCTCGGCTATCCGGTCGCCGTCGACGCATCGCCGATCGTGGCGTGGAGGGGTATTCCCTACGCGACACCGCCCGTGGGGAAGCTCAGGTTCCGATCGCCGCGGCCGCTGCAGCCGTGGACCGGAGTGCTCGACGGTCTCGAGTTCGGCGCGATGGCACCACAGGGTCGCGACAGTCCGGTGCCGATCGATCCGTCGCTGTCGATCTCCGAGGACTGCCTCACGCTCAACGTGTGGGCACCCCGGCCCGACGGAGAGCAACGTCCGGTACTCGTGTGGATCCACGGCGGCGCGTACTCGCTCGGATCGTCCGCTCAGCGGGTGTACGACGGGCGGAACCTGAGCGAGAACGGTGACGTGGTGGTGGTGACCGTCAACTTCCGCCTCGGTGCCTTCGGGTTCCTCGACCTCTCGTCGTTCTCCACCGACGAGCACACCTTCGAGACCAATCTCGGACTGCGAGACCAGATCGCAGCACTCGAATGGGTACGCGAATGCATCGCCGCGTTCGGCGGCGATCCCGATCGAGTCACTGTGTTCGGTGAATCCTCCGGGGGTGCATCGGTCACCACGTTGATGACGTCTCCGAAGGCCGAGGGCCTGTTTCAGCAAGCGATCGTGCAGAGTGCTCCTGCGACGTCGGTGTACGGCCCCGATCGAGGTGCCGCAGTGGCGTCGAGATTCCTGGAATTGGTGGGTGTCGCCAGGGAAGACATCGGCGAATTGTTCGACATGCATTTCAGCAGGCTGGTCACTGCGGGGGACACGCTCTGTTACGAAATTCCCACGAGAGTTCCTGGAACACTGGGTCTTTCGCCGGTCGTGGATGAGGATATCGTTCCGCGTTACCCGGTGGCGGCGTTCCAGAAGGGCCTCTCGCACAAGATCCCACTGATCATCGGCACCAACCACGACGAGCCGTCGATCTTCCGATTCATGAAGTCCCCGCTGATGCCGATCACCTCCGACACCGTCTCGGAGATGTTCCGGGCCATTGCACACGATCACGCCGATCTGCCGGCCTATCGCGTCGCCGAGATCATGGCGGCGTACCCGGACAGGGACAAACCGGCCGGCGCGCAAGCTATGTCGCGTGATGCGGGATTCGTCATGCCGAGCATGTGGATCGCCGACGCACACAGCAGGCACTCGCCGACGTGGATGTACCGATTCGATCACGCGACGCCGATGCTCAAGGCCGCTCGCGTGGGGGCCGGACACGCAACCGAACTGCCGTACGTCTTCGGCAACTTCGGGACACTGAACCGAGACCCCACGTTCTGGCTCGGCGGCCGTAAACCGGCGATGGCGGTGGCGGCGCGGATGCAGAGACGGTGGCTCGCTTTCGCACGGTACGGCGTGCCCGCTGCGCTGGATGCGTCCAAGCATTGGGCTCCGTACACCGAAAAAACGCGATGGACGTTGGTGATCGACACGTCCGACGCCCTTATCGAGGACCCCGACGGCGACATGCGCGCTGCCTGGGGCGACCGTGTGCTGGGATTCAGCTGACACGTCGCCTGCCTTTGGTCGCTCCACAGGCATGAATCGAACGTAACAGCAAGAACACCAGCCGCAGGAGTCTCAGCGGTAACAATTGGATGTCAGCAACCTGACGGTGGCTGCAGTTATGTTCGGTGAGTGTTGATGTCCAGGATTGTCGAAGCCTCCCGTGCCGTGGCCGCGACGCGCTCGCGCAAGGTCAAGATCGAGCAGCTGAGCGCACTGCTCGCCGAGGCGGAGGCCGGTGACATCGAACCCGCTGTGTCGTGGTTGTCGGGGGAGTTGCGGCAAGGGCGAATAGGAGTCGGCTGGCGCACTCTGGCCGATCTCGATGTCACCTCCGCCGAAGCCTCGACATTGACGGTCACCGAGGTCGACGACGCGATCTCCGCGGTCGCATCGACGTCGGGGGCGGGATCGGCCGCGCGGCGAGTAGCGCTGTTGACGGACCTGTTCTCACGCTGCACCGCCGAGGAGCGGCAGTTCCTGATCAGGCTCGTCACCGGTGAACTTCGGCAGGGGGCGCTCGAGGGAATCATGGTCGACGCGGTCGCTGCCGCCACGAACCTTCCGCAGGCTCCGGTGCGTCGCGCATTCATGCTCTCGGGGCGCCTGTCCGCCACCGCGGTTGCCGCGATCACCGGTGGCGTCGAGGCGCTGGACGCGTTCCGGCTCGAGGTGGGACGACCGGTCCGCCCGATGCTGGCCTCACCCGCAGAATCTCTTCGCGCGGCGTGGGAGCAGCTGAACGGTGACGTCACCGTCGAATACAAGCTCGACGGCGCTCGTATTCAAGTGCACCGTTCCGGAACCGACGTGAGCATCTACACGCGAACTCTGCGCGACATCACTGCGAGTGTGCCCGAGTTGGTGGAACTCGTTCTCGAGCTGCCGTGCGATTCCGTGGTCCTGGACGGGGAGACCCTCGCGCTCGACGACAGTGGACGGCCGCGACCGTTCCAGGAAACGATGAGCCGGTTCGGCGCCGAGAGCGCTCACGAGCTTCTGCTGCAGCCCTACTTCTTCGACTGCCTGCACCTCGACGGTGTGGACCTGCTCGATGCCCCGCTGGAGCAGCGCCTGGCCGCACTGGACCGGGTAGCACCGGGGCACCGAATTCCCAGTGCCGTTCGGCCCGATGCGGACGAAGCAGCGGCCCACTTCGATGCCGCACTCGACGCCGGGCACGAGGGGGTCATGCTCAAAGCTCTCGGTGCACCGTATGCCGCAGGCCGCCGCGGAAAGAGCTGGCAGAAGGTCAAACCCGAGCACACGCTCGACCTCGTCGTCCTCGGAGCCGAGTGGGGGTACGGCCGTCGCACCGGCTTCCTGTCGAATCTGCACCTCGGAGCTCGCGATCCCGACGGCGGTGACCCGATCATGGTCGGCAAGACGTTCAAGGGCCTGACCGACGTTCTGTTGCAATGGCAGACCGACGAATTCCCCAAACACGAGCGCGAGCGCGACGAGCACACCGTGTACCTGCGCCCCGAACTGATCGTCGAGATCGAGCTCGACGGCGTGCAGGTCAGCTCGCGCTACCCGGGCGGCGTTGCTCTGCGATTCGCGCGAGTACTGCGATACCGACCCGACAAGAACCTGGCGACCGCCGACACCATCGACGCGGTTCGCGCGCTGTTGCCGAAGCAAAATTGATCAGCATCCCACCTCTGCGCACCGCCGACGATTAATACGTACGAAACCGCACGAACGATCCCGTAACACGGCGCAAAATATTCTCGAGGGTGCAAGCCAGCGAGAGATGGAGTGCCAATGATGTCCACAGTTCGAGCTGCACTGGTCCAAAGCAAGTGGACCGGTGACAAAGAATCGATGATCGCGGCACACGAGGGGTTTGCTCGGTCCGCCGCCGAGCAAGGCGCGAAAGTCGTCTGTTTCCAAGAACTTTTCTACGGTCCGTACTTCTGCCAACTGCAGGATGCAAAATTCTACGAATACGCCGAATCGGTACCCGGGCCCACCGTCGACCGCTTCGCCGCATTGGCGAAAGAGCTCGGCATCGTGATGATTCTGCCGGTGTACGAGCAGGAGCAGCCCGGCCTTCTCTACAACACCGCCGCGGTGGTGGACGCCGACGGCACCTATCTCGGCAAGTATCGAAAGCACCACATTCCCCATGTCAACGGATTCTGGGAGAAGTTCTACTTTCGACCCGGAAACCTGGGGTGGCCGGTGTTCGACACCGCGGTCGGCCGAATCGGCGTGTACATCTGTTACGACCGGCACTTTCCCGAGGGTTGGCGGGCGTTGGGCCTTGCCGGTGCCGAGATCGTCTTCAATCCCTCGGCTACGTCGCGCGGACTGTCGAACTACCTGTGGAAGCTCGAGCAACCCGCATCTGCCGTCGCGAACGAGTACTACGTGGGCGCGATCAACCGGGTCGGAATCGAATCCGAATACGGTGACGACGATTTCTACGGGACCAGCTACTTCGTGGACCCCGAGGGCAAGTTCGTCGGCGAGGTAGCGTCGGATTCCGAGTCCGAGATCATCGTTCGAGACCTGGACATGGACTTGATCAAGGTGGTCCGCGACCGATGGGCCTTCTATCGTGACCGCAGACCCGACGCCTACGGTCCACTGGTGCAACCCTGATGGCCACCACCTTCGTGCACGGTGGAATCGTGGTATCCACCACCGGCGCACAGGAATTGGATGTGCTCATCGACGGTGAGACCATCGTCGCGGTGCTGGCTCCGGGCTCGGTGTCACTGGCCGCGGACCTGAAGACCTCAGCGGACATCGTCGTCGATGCCACCGGCAAGTACGTGATTCCGGGCGGGGTCGACGGGCACACCCACATGGAGATGCCGTTCGGGGGCACGTTCGCATCCGACACCTTCGAAACCGGAACGCGCGCAGCGGCCTGGGGTGGTACGACCACCATCGTGGACTTCGCGATTCAGACTCCCGGCCAGCGCGTACAGGACACTCTGGCGCAGTGGCACGAGAAAGCGGCGGGAAAGTGCGCCGTCGACTACGGGTTTCATCAGATCATCGGCGACGTCACCGACGATTCCCTGAAAGCGATGAGCGAGTTGGTCTCCGAGGGTGTCACCAGCTTCAAGCTCTTCATGGCGTACCCGGGCGTCTTCTACTCCGACGACGGCAAGATATTGCGCGCCATGCAGTCTGCGGCCGAAACGGGTGCACTGCTGATGATGCACGCGGAGAACGGCATTGCCATCGACGTCCTCGTGGCGCAGTCGATCGCCCGCGGAGACACGGCGCCGTACTTCCACGGCACGTCGCGGCCGTGGCAGCTGGAGGAAGAGGCGACGCACCGAGCCATCATGCTGGCCGACGTCACCGGCGCGCCGCTGTACGTCGTGCACGTATCGGCCAAGCAGGCTCTCGAGCAGATTGCGCAGGCTCGAGGCAACGGGCAGAACGTATTTGCCGAGACGTGTCCGCAATATCTCTATCTGTCGCTGGAAGAACAACTCGGTGCGCCGGGTTTCGAGGGGGCCAAGTGGGTCTGCTCGACGCCTCTGCGGTCGCGGGCCGAGGGGCATCAGGACGAACTGTGGCGCTACCTGCGCACCGGTGACGTGGCGACCGTCAGTACCGACCACTGCCCGTTCTGTATGAAGGACCAGAAGGAGATGGGTATCGGCGATTTTTCCAAGATTCCCAACGGAATCGGGTCGGTGGAGCATCGGATCGATTTGATGTTCCAGGGTGTGAAGAGCGGGAAGATCACCCTGGAGAAGTGGGTGGACGTCTGTTGCACCACCCCGGCCCGGATGTTCGGGATGTACCCGAAGAAGGGCGTCATCAGTCCCGGAGCCGATGCCGACATCGTGATCTACGATCCGAACGGGCACACCAGCATCGGAGTCGACAAGACCCATCACATGAACATGGACTACTCCGCGTACGAGGGTTTCGAGATCGACGGCCACGTGGACACTGTGATCTCTCGCGGGCGAATCATCGTCGACGGCGGATCCTATTCCGGCAGTGCGGGACACGGCCGCTTCGTCCGCCGCGATCTGTCACAGAATCTGATCTGAGCCGTGGACATCGGGGTAGTGCTGCAGTGCAATCCGCCGGCGTCCCGTGTGATCGATCTGGCCAGGCAGGCCGAGACACATGGGTTTTCGCACGTATGGACTTTCGATTCGCACTTGCTGTGGCAGGAGCCGTACGTCATCTACAGCCAGATTCTGGCCGCGACGAGGCGCGTGACGGTGGGCCCGATGGTCACCAATCCGGCTACGCGCGATTGGACGGTGACGGCATCGACATTCGCGACGCTCAACGACATGTTCGGCAATCGCACGGTGTGCGGTATCGGCCGTGGCGATTCCGCGGTTCGCGCTCTCGGCGGTAAGCCGACAACGCTTGCTGCGCTTCGAGAGTCGATCGAGGTGATCGGCAGTCTTGCGAACGGGCGGAGTGCCCGGGTCGGTGAGACGACAGTGCAGTTCCCGTGGGCAGAGCACTCGAGGCTGGAGGTGTGGGTGGCGGCGTACGGACCCAAAGCCCTCGAGCTCACCGGGCAGGTAGCGGACGGCTTCATCCTGCAGTTGGCCGATCCGGATATTGCTGCCTGGACGATCGGTCGAGTGCGTGCCGCGGCCGAGCAGGCGGGCCGCGATCCGGATTCGATCTCGATCTGTGTGGCAGCGCCCGCCTACGTCACCGACGGTACCGAGGCCGGCCTCGAACATGCCCGCGACCAATGTCGGTGGTTCGGTGGGATGGTCGGTAACCATGTCGCCGATATCGTCTCGCGTTACGGCGGCGATGGCGGTGGTGTTCCACAGGCACTCACCGACTACATCGCAGCGCGTACCGGGTACGACTACAACGAGCACGGTCGAGCAGGAAACTCGCACGCAGAATTCGTTCCGAACGAGGTGATCGACAGGTTCTGCCTGCTCGGCACCCCGGCCGATCACATCGCCAAGCTGAAGGAGCTGGAGGCACTCGGGGTCGACCAGTTCTCGGTCTACCTCCAGCACGACGCCAAGGCTGCGACGCTGGAGGCGTACGGAGAGAGCATCATTCCGCAGATCCGCAAGTCCGTGACGGCTACGTCGTGACCGGTGTTCTCGATCAGGCGGCGGTGGTAGCTCCTACTCCCGCCCGCTCGGCGCGAGGGCTTCGTCGACCGGTCATGGCGGTGGCCGCAATCGTGTTGCTTCTGGTGTTGTGGGAGCTGGTGAAAGTGCTCGTCCCCGAGAACGGCGTGAGTGTCGGCGGTGTGCGGGTGTTGCCGCGCACCGACGACGGCGCTCTGCCGCATGTGTGGTCGGTGCTGGCGGCGCTGACCGAGCCGGAGGTGAACGTTGCCGGGGCACGCAGTGTCGGCGCTGCGATCGTCTCGAGCGGACTGTTCACTTTCGGTCTCGCGGTGCTCGGATTCGTTCTGGGGGCGGTGGTCGGACTGGTGCTGGCTGTGGCCATGCAACGATTCGTGTGGGTGGAGCGGTCCGTCTTGCCCTACGTGATCGTCTCCCAGACGGTGCCGCTGATTGCGCTGGCACCGCTCGTCGCCGGTTGGGGCGGGAAGATCGCCATCGGCGGGTACGCCTGGCAGCCGTGGATGAGTATCACCGTCATCGCGTCGTATCTCGCGTTCTTCCCGGTGGCGGTGGGGATGCTGCGCGGCCTACGTGCACCCGACCGGGCATCCCTGGATCTGATGCACAGTTACGCGGCCGGATGGTGGACCACGCTTCTGCGGCTACGGCTCCCGGCCTCGGTGCCGCACCTGATCCCGTCTCTGCGGCTGGCTGCCGCGGCCGCTGTGATCGGTGCTGTCGTTGCCGAGATCTCGACCGGAACCACCGGCGGTATCGGCAGGCAGATCATCGTGTTCTCGCAACAGGCGACAGGTGACGCGTCTCGTCTGTACGCAGCTGTTCTGGGTGCAGCGGTGCTCGGACTCGTGGTCACCGGATTGGTGGCCCTGCTCGATATCGCTCTGGGTCGATATGCAGGCCGTACTCCTGCGCGAAGGGCGGATTCATGACCGTGCATGCCGTTGACGTCGAGAGCGTCGGCAAGACGTTCGATGGGGGAGTGACAGCGCTCGACAATGTGTCGCTGTCGATCGCTCCCGGCGAATTCGTCTCCCTGATCGGCCCTTCCGGCTGCGGCAAGTCGACGCTGCTTCGCGTCATCGCCGATCTCGAGCAACCCACCTCCGGTGCGGTGTCGGTGTTCGGTCTGACGGCGCGGCAAGCTCGGGTCGAACAGAAGTACGGCATCGCATTTCAGCAGGCAGGGCTGCTCGACTGGCGAACTGTGCAGTCGAACGTTGCGTTGCCGCTCGAGCTGCACAAGGTGTCCAAACGAGAACGCGCGGAACGGGTACGCGAACTGCTCGAACTCGTGGGACTCACCGATTTTGCCGACAGCTTTCCCAGCCAGTTGTCGGGCGGCATGCAGCAACGCGTGGCGATCGCTCGTGCATTGGCTCGAACGCCCGGACTGTTGCTGATGGACGAACCGTTCGGCGCTCTCGACGAGATGACGCGCGAGAAGATGCAGAACGATCTGTTGCGCATAGCCGAGGAGTCCAGTGCAGCGGTGGTGTTCGTGACCCACTCCATTCCCGAAGCGGTGTATCTGTCCGATCGAGTGGTCGTGATGTCGCCCAGGCCGGGCCGGATCGTGGACACGCTCACGATCGACCCATTCGACTCCGACGGTGACCCACGTGAATCGACGGGTTTCTTCGCTGCCATCACCTCGGTTCGGGATGCGCTGCACGGGCGCATAATTCGCGGTGCGGATCTCCGATGAAAGTCTGGCTGCCGCCGGTGGTGTTCGGCGTTGTCCTGCTCGGATTGTGGCAGCTGCTGACCGTCGTCGCCGGGGTACCGTCGTTCCTCCTTCCCTCACCGAGTGCGATTGCCGAGCAGTTCGCTCGTAACGTCGGCAACATCGGATCGGCAAGTGTGGCAACCGGAACCAATGCGTTGGTGGGACTGATCGCAGGATCGGTACTCGGTCTTGTCGCAGCGATGGTGGCCGTTCGCCTTCGCATCGTCGACGAGCTTCTCACTCCGCTGGCGGCGGGTGCCGCAGCGGTTCCCATCGTCGCCCTCGCTCCGGTGTTCAACTCGATGTTCTCCTCGACCACGGATCTACCCCGCCGCCTCGTCGTGACCATCGTCGTGTTCTTTCCGGTATTCGTAAGTGCGGCAAAAGGACTCCGTCAGGTACTGCCGGTGCATCAGGATTTGATGACGTCGTATGCGGTCGGCGGCTGGCAGTTCACGCGCATCGTACGCCTTCCGTCCGCGGTGCCACACATCTTCACCGGGTTGCGGGTTGCGGCTCCGAATGCTGTCATTGCTGCCATCATCTGCGAGTACTTCGGTGGACTGCAGAACGGTTTGGGGTCGCGGATCACCTCCGCCGCTGCGAACACCGCTTACCCCCGGGCATGGGCCTACGTCGTGGGTGCCATCGCAGTCGGGTTGCTCTTCTTTCTGGTCGTTCTCTTGCTCGAGAAGCTCGTGTCCCGCCGTCGTACCTAGGAGAGTTGAACGTGAAGATCACTCGAACCCCCCGACGCCTGCTGGCCGTCGTCATGGCACTGGCGGTAGTCGCCTCGGCCTGCAGCACCACCACCACGGCCGAAACCGATGCCGGTGGCGACGGGAACACCACGATCAAGCTGCAATTGCAGTGGTTCAAACAGGGCCAGTTCGCGGGCTATCTGGCGGCCGTCGATCAGGGCTTCTACGCCGAGCAGGGACTGAACGTCGAAATATTGGACGGCGGAACGGATATCGTTCCGCAGACCGTGCTGGCGCAGGGACAGGCCGATTATGCCGTTGCCTGGGTCCCGAAAGCGCTCGCTTCCCGCGAGGCCGGGGCGGGAATCACCGACGTCGCTCAGATCTACCAGAAATCCGGCACGTTGCAGGTCTCGTTCAAGGATCAGAACATCGCCTCACCCGCCGACCTTCGCGGCAAGACCGTCGGAAACTGGGGCTACGGCAACGAATTCGAGTTGTTCGCAGGCATGACCCAGGCCGGGGTGAGTCCATCCGACGTGACGTTGGTGCAGCAGCAGTTCGACATGAACGGCCTACTGTCCGGCGACATTGCTGCCGCCCAAGCGATGTCGTACAACGAGTACGCCCAGCTGCTCGAGACCGTGAACCCTGCAACCGGAGCGCTGTACACGGCGGACGACTTCAGCTCGCTGAACTGGAACGACGACGGGGTTGCCATGTTGCAGGACGCGATCTGGGCCAATACCGACAAGCTCTCGGACGAGGCCTACCAGGATCAGACCGTCAAATTCTTGGCGGCCTCGCTGAAGGGCTGGATCTTCTGCCGAGACAACGTCGAGAAGTGCCGCGACATCACCGTCGCTGCGGGGTCCACACTCGGCGCGAGCCATCAGCTCTGGCAGGTCAACGAAGTCAACAAGTTGATCTGGCCGTCGGGTGAAGGCATCGGGATGATCGACGAGGCCGCCTGGCAGCAAACCGTGGACATCGCGAAGACCACGAAGAACGCCGAGGGCTCGACGGTGCTCACCGCTGATCCCGATGCCGAGGCCTACACCAACGAATACGTCGGCAAGGCATTGGATTTGTTGAAGGCCGACGGTGTGGACGTCACCGGAGAGTCGTACGCTCCGATGGAGGTCACACTGGAGGAAGGCGGCAAGTAGATGGATCACGTGTTCTACTCCTGGTCGGCGCAGGCCGAACTGAACCCGATCACCGTCGAAGGAGCCGAGGGGTCGTGGTTCTGGGACGACAAGGGCAAGCGATATCTGGACTTCTCTTCCCAATTGGTCAACGTCAATCTCGGGCATCAACACCCCGACGTGGTGGCCGCCATCGTCGAACAGGCCCAGGTGCTGACCACTATTTCTCCGACCGTGGCCAACAACAAGCGCAGTGAACTCGCGGCGCTGATCGCCGAACGCGCCCCGGGTGATCTGAACCGGGTGTTCTTCACGACCGGAGGCGCAGAAGCCGTCGAACATGCGGTGCGGCTGGCGCGACAGCACACCGGGCGCACGAAGATGCTTGCCGCGTATCGGTCGTATCACGGAGGAACCGGGGTCGCGATCGGTCTCACCGGTGAGCCGCGGCGATGGGGCACCGAGCCGACCAATGTCGACGTCGTACGCTTCTTCGGGCCGTATCCGTACCGGTCGCCCTGGGGCACAACGACTCCCGAAGAGGAGACGGCCGCAGCACTGGCACACCTCGAACAGGTCATCGTGCTCGAAGGTGCGCAGAACATCGCCGGACTGATCCTGGAATCGGTCATCGGCACCAACGGTGTGCTGATCCCGCCGCCCGGATATCTGGCCGGCGTTCGGGCGTTGTGCGACAAGTACGGGATCGTCTACATCGCCGACGAAGTGATGGTCGGCTTCGGGCGAACCGGCGAATGGTTCGCGTGCCAGGCCTGGGATGTGACACCGGATCTGATCACGTTCGCCAAGGGCGTCAACTCAGGATACGTGCCCCTCGGCGGGGTCGTGATCTCGGAGAAGATCGCCTCGCAGTTCGACCACAAAGCCTATCCGGGCGGGTTGACCTACTCCGGCCACGTGCTCGGGTGCGCCGCGGGCGTGGCATCCATCGGAGTGTTCGAGCGCGACAAAATCCTTCCGCACGTGCGTCACGTCGGCGAGGACGTACTGGGTGCGGGCCTGTCCAAGCTGGCCGAATCTCATCCCAGTGTGGGCGAGGTGCGCGGCAAGGGATTCTTCTGGGCCGTCGAGCTGGTCAAGGACGGCACGACCCGAGAGCCGCTGGTGCCTTTCGCCGCGTCGGGCAAGGATGCGGCGGCAATGGGCACGGTGACCGCCGCGGCGAAGTCACGGGGTCTGTGGCCCTTCGTCGCCGGAAATCGACTCCAGATCGCGCCGCCGCTGACGACGTCCGAGGACGAAATTCGTCAGGGACTGGAAATCCTCGACGAGGTTCTGACGGTGGCAGACGGGTTCACCGTCGACGGGTGATCAGAGCACAGCACCCGGGTTGAGAATGCCCGCCGGGTCGAGAGCGGTCTTGATGCGGCGGGTCAGTTCCATGACGTCTTCTCCGACTTGATCGGGCAGCCAGGCCTTCTTGAGACGACCGACGCCGTGTTCTCCGGTGATGGTGCCGCCCAACGAAATTGCGAGATCCATGATCGCTCCGAAGGCGACGTTGGCTCGGCGGGTCATGTCTGCGTCCTCGGGGTCGAACACGATCAGCGGGTGGGTGTTGCCGTCGCCGGCGTGCGCGATGACGGCAACCAGTACGTCGTATTTCGCGGACAGTTCGGCTATTCCATCGACGAGGGCCGGGAGGGCAGGTAGCGGAACACCGACATCCTCGAGCAGCAGGCTGCCGAGTCGTTCGACGGCGGGAATGGCGAATCGCCGTGCGGCAGCGAAGGCCTCACCCTCGTCGGGGTCGTCGGTGGTGAAGACATCCGAGGCACCGGCCTCGGTGCACGCGGCCGCCATGATCTCGATTTCACGCCCCCGATCGGCACCTGGTGAGTCGGACCGAGCGATCAGCATCGCTGCTGCCTCGCGGTCGAGTCCCATGTTCATGGCGTCCTCGACGGCACCGATGGACGCGCGGTCCATGAATTCGAGCATGGAGGGCCGCAAGGTACGGGTGATGGCCAGAATCGCAGTCGTCGCATCGTGAACCGACGCGAACGAGGCGACCACGGTGCTGGCCGGAGGCTGTGCCGGGATCAGTCGCAGGGTGATCTCGGTGATGATGCCCAGGGTGCCCTCGGATCCGACGAAGAGCTTCGCGAGTGACAGTCCGGCAACATCTTTCAAGCGTGGTCCGCCGAGTCGGACGGCAGTTCCGTCGGCCAGGACGACCTCGAGTCCGAGAACGTAGTCGGTGGTGACGCCGTACTTGACACAGCACAGCCCGCCGGCGTTGGTGGCCGCATTGCCGCCGATGGAACACATCTCGAACGACGACGGATCCGGTGGGTACCACAGACCGTGTTCGGCGACTGCCTTCTTGACTTCGGCGTTGAGCAGCCCGGGTTGTACGACGGCTATGCGGGTCACCGGATCGACGGTGATCTCGCGCATCAACTCCGTGGTGAGCACGATTCCGCCGTCGACAGCGGTGGCACCGCCGGACAATCCCGAACCGGCACCGCGCGGAACGACCGCCACGTTGTGTTCGGTGGCCCAGCGCATGACGGCACGAACGTCCTCGGTCGACTGAGCGCGCACAACGGCCAGCGGGGTACCTGCGTCGGGGTCCTTGGCCCAATCGCGTCGGTATCCCTCGGTGATGTCCGGGTCGGTGACCACGGCACCGGCAGGAAGCAGGGATTCGAGTTCGGTCAGTCGGGCATCTGCATCCGTCGTCACCGACATCCGGTTCTCCTCACGTCGAAAATGTGACCGTCGCCACTCGAGTCTGTCATGGCCTCGGGTGCGGCGCGGACGAGGGATGCCTTCTCCGATGTCGAGTCACATCAGTAACACCAGCCTCAGGCGTTACCAGATCGATGCGTCGTCGACACGCAATCTTGTAGTTCGCCACGCTAGCGTCCAGCGCAGCGAACCTCGCGCCCCATGTGACGCGAGTCGACAAGGAGGCTGCACCATGATCGATCCCGGAAGTGACTCCTGGAACTACGTGGCGGCGATGTTCTCGTACGAATTCCTGGGTGGCGGAGTCGAATACGACACCATCGAGCGGATCCATCGAGGTGAAATCGACGAGTGGGTCCAGGCCTTGGCGCATTCCGGGCTGTTCGAGAAAGCCACCGTGTCGCACATTGCGGACTCGTGGCGGGCGGCACCGCGCCAGTTGTTCGACATGCTCGTCCTCGATGCGGACGAGATGACCGCACGACGATGCTCCCTGGCGTGGTCGTCACTCGACCGGCTGGCTCCACTGGCCCGTCTGGGTTGATCGGCGTTCAGCCACCCAGAATCCGTGTCCCCGAATCATCGACAACGATGGCCTGTTCGTCGGTCAGACCGTGACAGCACACGCCATCGCGGCGCAAGCGTTGCAGAGTAGCCCATCCCGAATCATTTTCGTCCAGAACGGAATTCAGGTGGGGGACGATCGAGAAGTCGACCAGATTCAGTCCGTCCCATACCGTATCGATGCCAGTGGCGGGTCGAACCTCGTCGGGGTCGTCCGCGTCCTCGACTCCGATCAGTGACGGAGCCGCCACGCATGCACCTGCGCTGTAGCCGCCGTAGGCGATCGAGTTCCCGCGAACACGCTCGCTCAGAATGTCGTCTGCGCCCGAGCGGGCGAGCTGGGCGCGCAGGACGAACGTGTTGCCGCCGCGCACCCATACCGCACCGAATCCTTCGAGGGCACGCTCGAACGCTGCCGGCCGACCCGCGTACTCGCGTAGATCCACCTCTACCGGTCGATACCCGAGAGCGCGCAGCGGACCGAACTCGCTGCGGAGCGAGGATTCGCGCGCCGCGGCGGGCCACGCGTCCGACGCGTTCGCGATGACGGCGAGATCCGAGGGCGGCCCGGTGAGTTGGACGAAGGCGGCGGAGTGACCGCCGAATCGGTACGACGACAGGAACAGTTTCACGCCGGCGGTTCTCCGTTCAGCCGAGTCAGCCCGACGCGGACGGCGTCCGCGACACGATCGGGCTCGCGCAGGCGACGGTTGACGAATCCGGCCGCGAACCGCATTCGATCACGGTGCCACCTCGGCACTACGTGAAGGTGCAGATGAAAGACCGTTTGGAAGGCAGCCTTGCCGTCGTTGATCACAAGGTTCGCTCCATCGGCGCGCAGGTCCGAGTGCCGCACCGCGCGCGCCAGGGTGTGCCCGACGCGAAACACCTCGGCGGCCGCGTCCGGATGGCTCGAGTTCAGGTCGGTGGCGTGCTCGCGCGGAACGACGAGGAGGTGACCACGACTGATCGGCCGAATGTCGAGAAAGGCGACGGTGTGGTCGTTCTCGAACACGCGGTGCGCGGGCGCGTCCCCCGCGACGATGGCACAGAAGATGCAAGATTCCACGGGTGTCACTGTAGGGTCCGATCATCAGCGATAGACCAGTGTGACGTGCAACACAAATGCGCGTCCCGTAGTCGGGGAATGTCGAACGGACTCGATTCAGAACGAATCGGACAATGTTCCGGGCTACCCGCGGTCTGTTTCCTCTGGCTACTATCAGGGACCTTGTGCCTTGTCGCATGGGTTCGTCCACTCGTCGCAAGTTCGGGGCCGTTGGCCGACATGTGGACACCATTCAACGCAGGAAGACGGAGATTTGGATACATCGCAGAGCACGGAGAAGGGTTCGGGATCCACGACAGTCGTCGGTGTGGTTCGGGAATCGGGGGAGGGCGAGCGTCGTGTCGCTCTGGTGCCCAAGATCGTTGCGTCCCTGACGGGCAAGGGCGTAGAGATCGTCGTGGAATCGGGTGCCGGTCTCGGCGCTCTGATTCCGGACGAACTGTATGTTGCCGCCGGAGCGACGATCGGTGATCCATGGTCGGCGGATGTCGTCGTCAAGGTCGCGCCGCCGTCCGATGCCGAGATTGCCAAGCTGACGTCCGGTTCGACGCTCATCGGATTCTTGGCACCGCGCAACGCGGAGAACAGCATCGGCGCATTGAAGGCTGCAGGCGTGCAGGCCTTTGCCGTGGAAGCGATTCCCCGTATCTCGCGCGCCCAGGTGATGGACGCGCTGTCCTCGCAGGCCAACGTTGCGGGCTACAAGGCCGTGCTGTTGGCGGCCTCGGAATCGACCAGATTCTTCCCGATGTTGACCACCGCCGCGGGCACCGTCAAGCCCGCGACCGTGCTGGTCCTCGGCGTCGGGGTGGCGGGTCTGCAAGCGTTGGCTACCGCCAAGCGTCTCGGCGGCCGACCGACCGGGTACGACGTGCGTCCTGAGGTGGCAGATCAGGTTCGATCCGTCGGCGCACAGTGGCTCGATCTCGGGATCGACGCAGCCGGTGAGGGCGGATACGCGCGTGAGCTGACCGAAGACGAGCGTGTGCAACAGCAGGAGGCGCTCGAAGAAGCCATCAAGGGCTTCGACGTGGTCATCACCACTGCACTGGTACCCGGCCGACCCGCGCCCCGGCTGGTCACCGCCGCAGCTGTCGAAGGGATGAAGCCCGGCAGTGTCGTCGTCGACCTTGCCGGCGAGACGGGCGGAAACTGTGAACTCACAGAGCCCGGTCAGACCGTCGTCAAGCACGACGTCACCATCTGCTCCCCGTTGAACCTCCCGGCCTCGATGCCCGAGCACGCCAGCGAGCTGTACTCGAAGAACATCTCGGCATTGCTCGAACTCATGTTGGTCGACGGCAAGCTCGCCCCCGATTTCTCGGACGAGGTCCTTGCCGGTGCCTGCGTGACACGTGAGAAGGAGAACTGATGTACACCCCGCTGCTCGCGAACATCGCGATCCTGGTGCTCTCCGGGTTCGTCGGCTTCGCGGTGATTTCCAAGGTGCCCAACACCTTGCACACCCCACTGATGTCGGGAACCAATGCCATCCACGGCATCGTGGTGCTCGGTGCCCTCGTCGTACTCGGGAAGGTCGAGGACCCCTCGATCGGCCTGCAGGTCATTCTGTTCGTCGCGCTTGTGTTCGGAACGGTGAACGTCATCGGTGGATTTGTGGTCACCGACCGCATGCTCGGCATGTTCAAGTCCAAGCCGGTGCCTGCCGAGACCTCGAAGGGTGCTGACTCCTGATGGACAATCTCGTCAACATTCTCTACATCGTCGCCTTCGGCATGTTCATCTACGGCCTTATGGGTCTGACCGGCCCGAAGACCGCCGTTCGCGGCAACCAGATCGCTGCCGTCGGCATGTTCGTCGCCGTCGTGGCGACGCTCATCTCCATTCGCGACACCGAGAACTGGATCCTGATCATCGTCGGACTCGTCGTCGGCGTCGCGCTCGGAATCCCGCCGGCACGCAAGGTCAAGATGACCGCGATGCCGCAGCTGGTGGCGCTGTTCAACGGCGTCGGCGGTGGCACGGTCGCATTGATCGCGTGGGCCGAGTTCCTCGACACGTCCGGATTCTCGAGCTTCAACCACGGTGAGTCGCCGACGGTGCACATCGTCATCGGCTCGCTGTTCGCGGCGATCATCGGTTCGATCTCGTTCTGGGGCTCGCTCATCGCATTCCTCAAGCTGCAGGAAACTCTGCCCGGCTCGCCCATCACCATCGGCAAGCTGCAGCAGCCGCTCAATGCCCTGCTGCTCATCGGTGCGGTTGCCGCTGCGGTGGTCATCGGCATCAACGCCACTCCGGGCGGCGGAGTATCGCAGTGGTGGATCGTCGCGGTTCTGGTGCTCGCGGGCATCCTCGGCCTGACAGTGGTGCTGCCGATCGGCGGCGCGGACATGCCGGTGGTCATCTCGCTGCTCAACGCTCTGACGGGCTTGTCGGCGGCGGCCGCCGGTCTGGCGCTGAACAACACGGCAATGATCGTCGCGGGCATGATCGTCGGTGCGTCCGGCACGATTTTGACCAACCTCATGGCCAAGGCGATGAACCGTTCCATCCCGGCGATCGTCGCCGGTGGATTCGGCGGCGGCGATGCTGCTGCCGGTCCGGCCGGTGCAAGCGGCGGAACGGTCAAGGCAACGTCCGCAGCCGACGCCGCGATCCAGATGGCCTACGCCAACCAGGTCATCGTCGTACCCGGATACGGTCTGGCTGTTGCGCAGGCGCAGCACGCGGTCAAGGACATGGCCAAGTTGCTGGAGTCGAAGGGCGTCGAGGTCAAGTACGCCATTCACCCCGTCGCCGGTCGCATGCCGGGTCACATGAACGTGTTGCTCGCCGAGGCCGACGTCGCGTACGACGCGATGAAGGAAATGGACGACATCAACGACGAGTTCTCCCGCACCGACGTCACGTTGGTCATCGGCGCGAACGACGTGACCAATCCCGCGGCGCGCAACGACCCGTCGAGCCCGATTCACGGGATGCCGATCCTGAACGTCGATCAGTCGAAGTCGGTCATCGTTCTCAAGCGATCGATGTCGTCCGGATTCGCGGGCATCGAGAACCCTCTGTTCTTCGCCGAGGGCACGTCGATGTTGTTCGGTGACGCAAAGAAGTCGGTCTCGGAGGTGACCGAGGAGCTCAAGGCTCTCTAGCTACGACCTCAGCTCCGACCAGGTGGGACGCTTCAGGCATCGGTTCTCGATGTCAACGGAAGCGTCCCATCTTGCGTTGGACGGCCAGCGCTGCCGTATCCAGCGGGTTGCGCGCTTCGCGAGCAGCGGCATCGGGGGAGTAGAGCATGACGATCGAGCATGCAGGCCACCACACGAAGACGACCAGCAGTGCGCTCGCGATCCCGACGATCGATGCAGCTCCGGTGATCAGGGCCGCCGCTGCCACCGCAAGTGTCGCCGCGCTACCCAGACCGAGGACCACGGGTCGCCACGCTGTGGAGGCCACCATGGACGCGGCACCGAGCAATGCTGCCGTCGCAACGAGCTGCCCGTAGGGGAGCGCGGTGGACGAGACGGACGCTCCGGCGAATTCACGAGCGAGCTCGCCGGTCACCACTGCCCCGATGGTGCAGGCGATCACCACCCCGATTCCATACGGCAGTTTCCGTAGCAACGCGACCGCGGCGAGGACGGCGACGGCAATCAACACCGTGGTCACGTCGATCGCATCGAGCGCGGCGGTGGCCAGTGCTGCGACCGGCGACGTATCCGCAGACGCGGGCGATGGCACCTGCGGTGTCGAGATCACCAGCACCAGCAGAGCGGTTGCCGAGAAACCCGACACCGCCGCTCGCGCGGCGATCGCTCGTCGGCGCAGATGTGCCGAGATACCGCCGAGTGCTGCGGTGCTTCCTGTTCGACGGGATGCTTGGATCGGTCCGCTTTCGAGGCTCGACGGTGACATGACAGCCACAGTGCCCGATCAGCCTGAACGCCGCGTGTGAGGAACTCGAGAACGCCCTGATGGTTTCGCGGTAACGTTTCGATCACAGCACCACTTCAGGACTCGGTGTCGGTCTCCCGTCGAGGATGACCTCGCTCGAACCCGCTGCAGGTCGGCAGAATGGCCTCAATGCGGGTGAGAGGAATGTTTTCGCGCGCTGGAACAGTGTTCGAGCCTGTATCCGGCTCGGGCTTCATCCCGGGCATATGTCCGGTTCTGAACGATCGACTCCGGCGCTCTCAGAGGCATCGGGCCGTCTACCTGGGCAAAGTTCCGTCCGTTGTCCCCGGTCACAGTAATTCGTAACGCGAACTATGACTTCGTTGCAAGACGTTGATTGGATGGGTAGATCTGTGTGACGATAGTCACATAGTCCAGCTCACCTAGGGCGAGACCGACCAAAAGGGCGTAGTTTCAGCCGCATCGGAAAACCGTGTTCCGCCGTTACAGGCAACTTGATAACGATCTGAACACGGTCTCGAGTACCCGTCGAACGCGGGTATCGCCACGTATCGGACGCCGAAAACTCGAAGGAGAAGAACATGACCGCAATGTCTCAGGGACAGCTCGATATGGTCCGCGCGTTCTTTTGCAACGAGTTCCAAGCGGACTCTCTCGATCGGTCCGTCATGCCCGAGCCTACCGCCGACGCCGTGACCGAGTGGATCCATGCGTTGGCCAGCAGTGGACTCTTCGCCCCCGCCGAGGTGCGCAATATTTCCTCGGTCTGGAACGCGGAGCCGGACGCGCTGGTTGCTTTGCTTGTCGGTGAAGTGGACGAGATCGCCGTCAGGCGTCACGGCGCGTCGGTGCCTGCAGCCGCTATCGCTACGCCGGCGCTGATCTCGGCCTTCGAACGCGCCAGCTGACTCTCGGTGTCTCGGCCCTCGAAAGGGCTGCGCTTCGCTACGATCATCCGATTGGATGACGGCAGTCGACGATCTTTCGTCGCGCAGCGAAATGAGGGCACTGGATGGGCGCAGTGGGACTGGACGAAGATGCGGTCTCGACCTGGATCGCAGGATTGGGAATCGGCGCTACGTCCCCGCTGACCTATCGTCGAATCGGAAACGGCCAGTCGAATCTCACGTTCGAGGTGCGTGACGCGGGAGGGTCCGCCTGGGTTCTTCGTCGGCCACCGCTCGGACACCTGCTGGCCTCGGCGCACGACGTGGTGCGCGAACATCGAATTCTTTCGGGTTTGCAGAACACTGCGGTGCCGGTTCCGAAAATGATTGCGGTGACCGAGGATTCGTCGATCTCCGATGTTCCTCTGGTGCTGATGAGTTTCGTGGACGGTGTTGTGGTCGATTCGGTCGCGGTGGCCGAGCAACTCGACATCGACCATCGTCGCCGAGTCGGGCTCGGGCTGACCGTAGCGCTCGCCGATATTCACCGCGTCGATCTCGAGTCGTCCGGTCTGGCCGACCTGGCAAGCCACAAGCCCTACGCCGCTCGTCAACTGGCCCGATGGACCAAGCAATGGGAGTCCTCGCGCACCCGGGACGTACCCGGCATCGATTCTCTCGCAGCCCGACTCGCAGCAGGCATTCCGCACCAGCACGAAGTGACCGTGGTGCACGGAGATTTTCACCTCAGCAACGTCATCACCGCCCGCGACGACGGTCGAGTCGCTGCGGTCGTCGACTGGGAGCTGTGCACTCTCGGGGATCCGCTGGCCGACCTCGGCGGACTGCTTGCCTACTGGCCGCAAGCCGACGACGGGGTCGCGGGCCCGTTCATGGCATCGACCTTGCCCGGATTCCCCACCAGGGCCGAGCTCGTCGAGTCGTACGCTCAGCACACGGGGCGCGATGTCTCCGACGTCGGATTCTGGCAGGTGTTGGCGCTGTGGAAGCTCGCGATCATCGCCGAAGGCGTCATGCGACGAATGGAAGCGGACTCACGAAACAGAGCGATCGCGGGCGGGCCCACCACGACTCTCATCGACGACATCGTCACCCGTGCGGTGAACACCGCCGACGAGATCGGCCTGTAGACCGTCAGCTCGCCGAGGTTCCGATCACCAGAGTGCGTGCTGCGCTTTCGATCTCGGGTGGGATCGCGACAGGTCTGCGCGTGACGCCGTCGACGTAGACGTGCACGAAACGACCCCGGGCTGCCAGTTCCAGCGCATCGTCTTCGGCTTCCCGGAACAGCGCGAGCGAGTACACGATGCTGCGGGTACCCAACTTCTCGACGGCCAGGCCGACCTGAAGGCGATCCGGAAAACTCAACTCGGACAGGTAACGACACGACGTTTCCGCCACCACGCCGATCGCCGGGAGTTCCCGAATGTCCACACCCGTCGTCTCCATCAACCAGCCGTTGACGGCAGTGTCGAAATACGCGTAGTAGGTGACGTTGTTGACGTGGCCGTAATGGTCGTTGTCGTCCCACCGCGTCGGCACCGGCCACAATGCCGGAAAATCCGACGCACGAGACAACTCCGCACTTTCGTTCACCTGATCCGCCATGAACGAGACCTTAGCCAGTCTCCTCGGGCGCAGTAGCGATCGGGGACTGCCGCCGCAGGATCGTTCGCACGACGAGCCCGACGACCAACGCCCAGAAGGCGGACCCGATTCCTGCGAACGTCAGGCCGGATGCGGCGACGAGGAACGTCAGAACGGTCGCTTCCCTGTCCGACGCGTGTTCGAGTGCCCCGAACAACGACGCGGCGAGAGTTCCCAGCAGGGCAAGTCCGGCAACGGTTTCCACCACCCCCGCTGGTGCTGCGGCCACCAGAGTCGCCAGAGCCGTGGCCAACAGAGCGAGAACCAGATACGAGCAACCGGCGGAGAACGCCGCGATCCATCGCCGCTTCGGATCCGGATGTGCGCCGGGATTGGCCGACAACGCCGCACTGATCGCCGCGAGATTGATCGTGTGGCCGCCGGCGAATGCACCCAGGACGGTGCCGGTTCCGGTGACCGTCATCGACGCACGCCACGGGATTCGGAATCCGAACGACGCCATGACCGTGGTGCCAGGAATGTTCTGCGACGCCATCGTGACGATGTACAGCGGCACCGCGATCCCTATCGTGGCCTGCCAGGTCCAGTGCGGAACCGTCCAGTTGATTCCGGGAACGAGATCGGACGTCGCGATCGAGGTGCCGCTGCCGATCAAGTTTGCGGCGATGACAGCGGCCGCTGCAACGAACGCTGCGGGCACTGCCCAGCGGGTGCTGAAACGGAGAACCGCGAGCCAGACGACCGCCACCGGCGCTATCAGCAGGGGGGAGTCGGCGAACGCGGCCACCGGTGCCGAGCACAGGGGTAGAAGAACACCGGCCAACATTGCTTGGGCAAGAGGCACTGGAATTCTCGAGACCAGCGCACCCAGTCGGGGCCACAGGCCCGTCAGGACGATCAGGATCCCGACCGTGACGAACGCGCCGACGGCGGCAGGCCACCCTCCCGCCACGACGCCGGTTCCGGCCAGCAGCGCCGCACCGGGCGTCGACCACGCCAAGGTGATGGGCTGTCGGTATCGGCGGGCCAGCCACATCATGCCCAGCGCCTGCGTCACGCACAGCGCCGACAGTCCGGACGCCGCCTCTGCCGGGGTGGCGCCGACCGCACGCAGGCCGGTCAGCACGACGGCGAAGGAGCTCGTGAAGCCCACCAGTGAGGCCACGATTCCGGCACTGATGGGAGTCGAGAGTGGAGTCGGTCCGTAGGCGGAATCGGCAGCGGTCACGAGTGTCGATCATGCACGGTGGGCCGCGGTCTGTCGCATCTTTTCCCAGCGGACGAAGGCCGCGATGTTCCTCGGGTAGCGGAATGCTGTCGAGGTGGTACCGACGTCGCGTAGTCTTCGGTTGGACCGGACCAGTCCGTACCGCTGGCTCGGCGATTGACCGAAAGGCCGGCGCAGTGGTGATGCCCGTACATCTGAGGGACAGTCAGGTCCCGAAACACGAACAGTTGCGCGCAATTCTGTTGCACCGCTGCACCAAGGAGCTTCAGCCGGGCGACTTGATGCCGAGCGAACGCAAGCTGATGGAGGACTACGGCGTCAGCCGTATCACCGTCAGGGAAGCGATCGGGCAACTCGTCAACGACGGCCATCTGGTGCGCGTGCGTGGCAAAGGCACGTTCGTGGCCAGCCGGACCGTGCAATCTCGCCTGCATCTGGCGTCGTTCTCGGAGGAGATGCGCGCGCAGGGACTGACACCGACGACAGTTGTGCTTTTCGCCCGACTCGAAAACCCCTCGGCGGCAACCGTTCGTGCCCTCGGCCTGGCCGTCGGGGAGCAGACCTACCACGTCAAGCGCCTTCGATTGGCCGACGCGGAGCCGGTGAGCGTCGACGACGGATGGTTTCGTGCGGCCCTGCTTCCCGGCCTGATCGAACACGATCTGAGCAGGTCCGTGTACGAGGCCGTGCACACCCACTACGGCTTGACCATCGACCGGGCCGAACAGACCGTCAAAGCGACCGCGGCCGACAGTGATACGGCGACCCTGCTGGGCACCAAGCGTGGTGCGCCGGTGCTGTATTTCGACCGAGTCTCCTTCAGCGGTGACGAGCCCCTCGAACACACGGAAAGCTGGTACCGATGCGATCGATACCAGCTGTCGATGGAGGTGGAAGGGCGGCGACGCACCACGCCGCGTCGGTGAGATCAGGGCAGCTCGAACAGGGGATCACCCGTCGCCACATCGGTGCCGATGTGCGCGCTCGTGACCGAATCCGGTTTCGAATCCATCAGGACGACGGGTACCACATCGGAGTAACCCGCTGCTGCGATCGCGGCAGGGTCGTAGGTGACGACGAGATCGCCCGCCTGCACTCGATCTCCCTCGGCTGCAACGAGATCGAAGCCTTCACCTTTCATCTTCACGGTGTCGATACCGATGTGCACCAGTACGCCCGCCTTGTCGTCGGTGAAGACGACGAACGCGTGCGGATGAAGCTTGAGTATCTTGCCCGCGACCGGAGAACGAACCTCGACGGGACCGTCGCTCGCGGCCGGCCGCAGTGCAACACCGGAACCCACCATCTGCGCGGAGAACACCGGATCGGGCACCTCGCCAAGCGAGATCACTTGGCCGGCAACGGGGCTGAGGATCAGGGTGGCGTCGTTCACAGAATGTCTTCGATATCTTCTGCGAGCGTATCCGCTTCGGGGCCGACGATGACCTGAACGGCAGTGCCCTTGTGGAACACCCCGTGGGCACCCGCCGCTTTGAGTGCAGCCTCGTCGACCAACGAGCCGTCCTTCACTTCGGTGCGAAGCCGAGTGATGCACGCTTCGATCTCGACGATGTTGTCGGCACCGCCGAGGCCCTTCACGATCGCGTCCGCCTTGGACATGTTCTGTTCCTACTCTCTTCTCGGCTGCGATCCTGTCGGTTGGATCACAAGTCTGGGTTGACACGAGCTTGCCACCTGGTCAAACTACAACTGGTAATGACCGGACAGTACCCCTGATGGCACTCGGTCACAACAGCGAAATCCACCCTCACGGACCAGCCTCGAAGAGAAGGTCGCCATGACCCCGAAGAACACGGACTCGGTCGATACCGAGCCGAAGAAGGACTCCCGTTCATTGGCCGGGCTGCAACGGTTCGGTCGCAGTCTCATGCTTCCCATTGCCGTTCTGCCTGCTGCAGGAATCTTGCTGCGGCTCGGCCAAGACGACTTGCTGGGCAGATTCAGCGCGCTGGAGACCGCCGCCGCAGTCATCTCGGCCGCTGGTCAGGCTGTGTTCACCTGGCTTCCCCTGATTTTCGCCGTCGGTATAGCGATCGGCTGGGCCAAGAAGTCGGACGGCTCGACAGCGCTCGCTGCGGTCGTCGGATACATGGTGATGAACGGTGTCTTCACGGCGATGTCACCGGTGGTGCTCGACGGGAAGGTCGATGCCAACGGTGACCCGGCAGTGATCGATTACGGCGTTCTCGCGGGCATCGTCATCGGTCTGCTCTCGGCAATCCTCTGGCAGCGGTTCTACCGTCAGAAGTTGCCCGATTATCTCGGCTTCTTCAGCGGCCGCCGGCTTGTGCCGATCCTGACAGCGATCACCGGTCTTGTTGTCGCCGTTGTCATGTCGTTCGTCTACCCGCTCTTCTACAGTGCGCTCAACTGGGTCGGCAATACCGTCGCCGACCACAGTGTGGTGGGCAGCGGCATCTACGGTTTCGCCAACCGCATGCTGATTCCGACCGGACTGCACCACATTTTGAATTCCGTGGTCTGGTTCCTCGTCGGCGACTACCAGGATGCGAGCGGGCAGCTGGTGCGCGGCGACCTCAACCGGTTCTTCGCCGGCGACCCCTCCGCTGGAGTGTTCATGACCGGATTCTTCCCGATCATGATGTTCGCACTTCCCGCTGCGGCATTCGCGATCTACCGCAATGCCAAGCCGTCGCAGAAGAAGATCGTCGGTGGAATCATGTTGTCCACCGGCCTGACTGCCTTCGTCACCGGAATCACCGAGCCGCTCGAGTACTCGTTCATGTTCGTCGCCTGGCCGCTCTACATCATTCACGCAGTCCTGACCGGAACCTCGATGGCACTGACCAATGCCCTCGGAATACACGACGGATTCTTCTTCTCCGCCGGTGGCATCGACTACCTGCTGAACTACGGAATCGCCACCAAGGCGTGGCTACTGATCCCCATCGGTCTCGTGTACGCGGTGATCTACTACTTCCTGTTCAGCTTCGTCATCAAGAAGTGGAACCTACGTACCCCCGGCCGTGAGGACGATGCGGTGGCCGAACCGACACAGGCATGACCGAGCACTCCACGACGTTGCGAGGGCGGGTCGTCACCGGCGAGGAGGTTATCGAGGACGGTACGGTCGTGCTGACGGGAGACCGCATCTCGTGGGTCGGACCTACTCGACTCTGGACCGGTGACGCTGTACCGCAATCCGATTCGACAATTCTCCCAGGGTTGGTCGATGTGCATTGCCACGGCGGCGCGGGGGCGTCGTTCCCCGATTCCGCAGCTGCCGATCTCATGACGGCGGTGCGGCACCACCGATCCCGCGGCACCACGACGATGCTTGCCTCTCTGGTGTCGGCACCGCCCGAACGGCTGATCGGCCAGACATCGTTGTTGGCCGATCTGTACGAATCCGGTGACATCGCCGGGGTGCACATCGAGGGTCCGTTTCTGTCGGTCGCCCGATGCGGCGCACAGGATCCGGCCTCGCTCCGCAGCGGTGATCCGGGTCTACTGGCGGACATCATCGGCGCGGGCAGGGGAGCGGTGCGGTCGATGACTCTCGCACCCGAGGTCGACGGGTTTGCGGCCGTTGCGGAGATGCTGAGAGAGAACGGCATCGTGCCGAGCATCGGGCACACGGACGCCGACGCTCTCACCACCCGCCGCGGTATCCGAACTCTGGGGAGCGGGCCCATCACGGCCACGCACCTGTTCAACGGAATGCCGACCTGGCACCACCGAGCACCGGGGCCGGTGAGCGAATGCTTGGCCGCCGCGGCGCGCGGAGGCATGGTGCTCGAATTGATCGGAGACGGAGTGCATCTCGCCGACGAGACGGTGCGCGCGGTATTCGATCTCGTCGGTGGTGAGCAGATCGCGCTGGTGTCCGATGCGATGGCCGCCGCCGGTATGTCCGATGGCCGCTATCGACTCGGGCCACTGGACGTGACCGTCCATCACTCGGTCGCACGATTGTCTCGTGACACCGATCCCGAGACAGCACCGATCGCGGGTGGCACCGCGACGGTATTGGACCTGGTGCGCCGGGCCGTACAGGACGCCGGTGTGTCGTTGGTCGAGGCAGTGCGGGCGGGGTCGTCGACACCGGCGGCGACGATCGGTCTGGGTTCGGATATCGGCCGGCTACAGCAGGGAATGCGAGCCGACGTGTTGGTGGTCGACGCGACATTCGAGCCGGTGCAGGTCATCCGGGGCGGAATCGCGATAGAGGAGGACAGCTAGATGGAGATAGTGATCCTCGACGGAGTGGACGCGGTGGATCGAACGGCCGCCGACATCGTCGAGCGAACAGTTCGGACAACCCACGTCTCAACCCCCGTATTGGGCCTGGCAACCGGATCGACGCCGGTGGGCACCTATCGCGAATTGGCGAGACGTCATCGCGACGAGGGACTGTGTTTCTCGCACTGTCGAGCGTTTCTGCTCGACGAGTACATCGGTCTCGCGAGAAGTGCCGAACAGTCGTACTTTTCGTTCATTCGCGAGAACTTCGTCGACCACGTCGATCTGGACGACGCCGCGGTGTTCTCGCCCGACGGCGAAGCGCACGACATCGCAGCGGAGGCGCAGCGGTACGACGCGGCAATTGCGGAGGCGGGCGGCATCGATGTTCAGATCCTGGGAATCGGGACAGACGGGCACATCGGCTTCAACGAGCCCGGGTCCTCGTTGCGGTCCAGGACTCGGGTGAAGACGCTGACCGAACAGACCCGTACCGACAATGCGCGCTTCTTCGACTCGCCCGATGCAGTGCCACATCACGTGCTGACGCAGGGCCTCGGCACCATCGACGAATCGCGTCACCTCGTCTTGATCGCGACGGGCGAGTCGAAGGCAGAAGCGGTCGCCGCGGCTGTCGAGGGACCGTTGTCGGCACACTGCCCGGCGTCGGTGATTCAGTGGCACCCTCACGTGAGCGTGCTGTTGGACGAGGCTGCGGCGTCGTCCCTGGCTCTGGCGGAGTACTACCGATACGCCTACGCCAACAAGCCTCGGTGGCAACACTTGTGAATCAACTGCGGGTGTGAATCAACTGCGGGCGAACTCCGATGCGCGGGCGATCTGCTCGTCCGACGGCCGAACCCCGGTGTAGAGAACGAATTGCTCCGCCGCTTGCAGGGCGATGACCTCGGCACCGGTGATCACGGGCTTGTTCGCCGCTCGGGCTGCCACGATCAGCGGCGTCTCCGACGGCATGGCGACCACGTCGAACACGGCCTGCGCCGCGCCGATCTGTTCGGCGGTGAACGGTGTCGAATCGGCTCCGGGCCCTCCGGCCATGCCGAGCGGGGTGACGTTCACCAACAGATCTGCGGGCACTGCCTCGGCAGACCATTCGTAGCCGTATGTCTCGGCAAGGGCCGGGCCGGTGCTCGCGTTACGGGCGACGACGGTGCCGCGGGTAAAACCCGAATCTCGTAGTGCTGCAACCACAGCCTTTGCCATGCCGCCGCTGCCGGTGACGGCCACCGAGAACTCGGGCGACACGGAATGGGTTGCCAGCAGGTTCGCTACGGCCTGATAGTCCGTGTTGTAGGCGTGCAGAACGCCGCTCTCGTTGACGATGGTGTTGACGGATTCGATTGCGCTCGCCGATTCGTGCATCACGTCGACCAGTTCGATGACATCTTCCTTGAACGGCATGGAGACGGCGCAGCCTCGAATGCCCAGCGCGCGAACGCCACCCACGGCGGCGGCAAGATCGGTGGTGGTGAATGCCTTGTAGACGAAGTTCAGGCCCAACTCGTCGTACAGATAATTGTGGAAGCGTGTTCCGAAGTTGCTCGGTCGGCCGGACAGAGACATGCAGAGCTGGGTCTCACGGTTGAGAAAGCTGCGCGACGGTGCCGTTGACATTGGCTCGACACTACTCTTGACACGTCGACGCGACCGAAACCAGAGCACCCCGATCGGCCTCGGTGATCGGTAGCTCGTACTGCGCGGCCACCGTGAGGTACTTGCCCGCGTAGAAGCAGTGGTACGCCGGATTGGGCGGCATCCACTGCGACGGTGTCTTGTCGCTCTTGGTCTGGTTGTCGGCTCCGTTGACCGCCAGCAGATTGAAGGCGATGTCGTTGGCGAACCGAATGCGCTTGTCGGGCAACCACATGTTCGCGCCCATGTCCCAGGCAGCCGACAGGGGATAGACGTGGTCGATCTGAATCTTCCCGGCATCGGATTTGGTGAACTGCAGCCGTTCACCGGAGTACGGGTCTGCGAGCGAACCCGACAGGACCACGCAGTCGCGGGTGCCTGCGCGGAACTCGATCTCCGTCATCGACAGCGCCAAAACGTTGTCGCGAGTTCCGCAACCGTCGTGGCCGCCCGGCCCGTCGTAATCGTCGGTCCAGGCGGGTCCGAACACGCAGCCTTCGCCGCTCTTGCATCCACGCTCGTACCCGAGGGCGTCGGGCCGCGCGGCGACCACTCGAACCTGGTCCAGCAATTGCTCGATCTGTACCCGGGTGGGGCTGCCAGGTGCGGGCGCGGCAGGGGAGAAGCCGGGGATGACGGATCGGTCGCACGATCCGAAAGTAGCCATCACCACCGCGGCGACCACCAGCGCCGCCGCTACCCACAGTTTTCTCACACACGCCCCATCGTCGTTCTCCCGCAGTCGGCCTTCGCGGCAGCAGTGTGCCGGACGGTACCGACACACTTGCGGAATTCGGCTGCCAGGGCGAATTCAGCGGACTTCGACGACAACCTTGCCGGCCACGTGCCCGTTCTCGACCAGGGCGAGGGCCTCACCTGCGCGCTCGAGTGGGAACACATGATCGACACGGGGGTTCAGCACGCCCGACGCGGTCAGGTCTGCCAGCCGTGCGAACGCAGCGGTCGTGCGATCGCGATCGACTCCCGAACCACCCCATTCGGACGCCAGCACCGGGTCTGCGACGCTCACGATCGGTGTGCCCGGCCCGACGGCACTCGCCGCCGCACGCAACGTCTCTCCGCCGACGAGATCGACGATGGCGTCCACCGGCCGGGTGACCGCGACCGAGATATCACTGCCGGATTCGAGGAACCGGGCACCGAGGCTCTCGATCCACTCCCGTTTGCCCGCGCTCGCCACTGCCACGATGGCGATTCCGTCCGCCCGAGCGAGTTGCAGTACGGCCGAACCCACACCGCCACCCGCGCCCAGCACGAGAACGGTATCGCCGGCACTCGTGGCCAACTGGCGTAGCGCGTCGTACGCGGTTCCCGCCGCGACCGGCAGAGTGGCCGCCGCGGCCCAGGAGACCGTCTCGGGCTTGTGAGCGGTGCTCGACGCATTGAACACGGTGTACTGCGCGTAGCCGCCGTGTCCCGACGCGGTTGCCCCGAAGACGTGGTCGCCCACCGAAAAGTCGGTCACACCGGCACCGACATCCACGACGGTGCCCGACGCTTCCCGCCCGAGCACTGCCGGCAGAGTGATCTGCACCGTGTCTTTGCGGGTGCCCTTCCGCACCTTCCAATCTGCGGGATTCACCCCGGCCGCGTGCACCGCGACGAGAATCTGGCCCGGTCCGGGCTCGGCAACGGGAAACTCGAGGAGGGACTCGGTTTCGGGTCCGCCGTATTCGCTGAAGCCGTACGCGATCATGTGACCACTGTGCCCTATTCTCGAACCGATCGGCACCGCGTCGAGCAGCCTCGTCGGCCTGCCTCACCGAGGTGATGTCGGTGTGTCCTGGTTGGATGGACCGATGTTGCACGGTCTGTGGTCTCCCGGTGCCGGGCTGATGCTGTGGGACGACGAGATCACCACCGGCGACGAACCCGACCTGCCCTCGGCTCATGCGCAGGTACTCACCCGAACTTTTCGGCATCGTGCTGCGGTGTCGTTTCCGACCGCTGGACACACTGCGAGCGCCAAAACTCCGGTGCAGATTCCGGCCGTCGCGCTCGCGCCGCACGATGCGGCAGACCTGCTGCTGCGAACGCCATCCCACCACGCGCTGATCTCCGGGGACTTACGTTTTCTGGCGCACGTCACCCGTGGAATCGAACGTTGGGTCCGCGGTGGGCGGGTCGTTCCTGCGCTGAAATTGATCGACGGGCAGTGGTGGCCACGGTGGCGTCTCGTCGGCGGTGAGCGTCAGCGAGCCTGGCTCAGCGAACTCGCCGTGTCGATGCCGTCGGTGCAGCGAGCGAACGAGCGACCCAGGAAAATCCTCGACGACATGGTCGAGGAACTCACCGATCCGATCGTCAGATCGCTCCTGGGCAGACCCGACTCGGAGCATCCGCTGCTGTCCGCTCTGATCCGGGACGACCCGTACAGCGATGGCACTCAACAGATCTCGACCCTGTTGGAGAAGTGGCGGGCAAGCCTGACCGTAGACGAACCGTCCCTGGTGTTGCGCCTGCTCGAACCCGATGACGACGAGGTCGACGGTCCCGAAGTCGCAGTGGCCCATGGCATCGTCGACGAGTCGGCGGAATCGATGTGGACCTTGCAGGTGTGTTTGCGGGCAGACGGAGAAGCGCCGCGGCCGGTGCCGATGAGCCGCAAGGTCGATGCCACGTTGCTGTCGATCGCCGTGCGCAAACTCGGCGACGCGGTTGCCGCGTACCCGAGGCTGCGTGATCTGCCCTCCCAGGAAGGCACCCTGGATCTGCTGCTCCCCACCTCGGTCGTCATCGATCTGGTCGAACACGGTGCTACGGCGCTGCAGGCCACCGGAACGACGGTGTTGCTGCCGCGCGCATGGACCAGGCTGGATCCATCGATGAGGTTGCGCGTCGAGTCACCTGCAGTGACCAAAGCTGCTGCTGATCGCGCGGTCGGCATGGACGAGTTGGTCTCCTACGACTGGCAGCTCCAACTGGGCGACATGGTGCTCACCGAAGCCGAGATGAACAGACTCGCCGTGTCCAAGGGTGATCTCGTTCGGCTTCGTGGTCAGTGGGTGTTGGCCGACGGCGGTCAGCTGGCGCGAGCAGCGAAATACGTCGCGGAGCATCACGGCGACGGAACCGCGTTGAGCACGCTGATGCGCGAGATGACCCTGGCCGATCCGCCGCCGGCCCCGGTCCAGGACATTCGTGCCACCGGCTGGGCGGCCACGCTGCTCGAGCCCGGTGCGGTGCCCGAGAAAATCCCCGTGCCCGATGGCGTGAATGCAGTGCTCCGGCCCTACCAGCAGCGAGGACTCGACTGGCTCGCATTCATGAGTCGGCTCGGTCTCGGAGCGGTACTCGCCGACGACATGGGTCTGGGCAAAACATTGCAAGTGCTCACACTCCTTGCCCACGAACAACATCCGAAGCCGACACTGCTGGTGGCTCCGATGTCGGTGGTCGGCAATTGGCAACGTGAGGCTGCGAAGTTCACGCCTGCACTGCGGGTCCTCGTGCACCACGGCCCGGCTCGGTCGAAGGGCGACGAGCTCGACCGAGAGATCGCCCAGCATGACCTGATCGTCACCACCTATGCGCTGATGGCCAAGGACCGCGCGCAGCTCTCGGAACAGACGTGGCGGCGCGTGGTACTCGACGAGGCGCAACACATCAAGAACGCCGGCACCGTTCAAGCCAAAGCAGCGCTCGCCATTCCGGCGGAACACAAGTTGGCTCTCACCGGAACGCCCGTGGAGAACCGTCTCGACGAGCTCAGATCCATTCTCGATTTCGCCAATCCGGGAATGCTGGGAAGGCCGTCCGATTTCCGTAAGCGATTCTCGGTACCCATCGAGCGCGAGAACGACGAGAACGCCGTCTCACGTCTGCGGGCGATCACGTCGCCGTTCATTCTGCGACGCGTCAAGACCGATCCGACGGTCATCTCGGATCTGCCCGAGAAGAACGAGATGACAGTGCGTGCCAATCTCACCGCCGAGCAGGCTGCGCTGTACAAGGCGGTCGTCGATGAGATGATGGCGCAGATCGCCGATGCGAAGGGTATGAAACGCAAGGGCGCGGTGCTGTCCGCACTCACTCGACTCAAGCAGGTGTGCAATCACCCGGCCCATTTCCTGTCCGACGGTTCGTCGGTGCTCAAGAAAGGTCAGCACCGGTCCGGCAAGATCGGGCTGGTCGAGGACATGCTCGATTCGATTCTGGGCGACAACGAAAAGGTGTTGTTGTTCACGCAGTTCAGGGAGTTCGGCGAGCTCGTTGCGCCGTATTTCGCTGATCGTTTCGGAGCCGAAGTGCCGTTCCTGCACGGCGGAGTGAGCAAGACCAAGCGCGATGCGATGGTGGAGAGGTTCCAGAGCGACGACGGCCCGCCGATCATGATGCTCTCGCTCAAGGCGGGTGGTACCGGACTGAATCTCACAGCCGCCAATCATGTTGTGCACCTGGACCGTTGGTGGAACCCGGCGGTCGAGAACCAGGCGACGGACCGGGCCTTCCGCATCGGGCAGCGTAAGAACGTCGAGGTGCGCAAACTGTTGTGTGTCGGCACCGTGGAGGAGCGAATCGACTCGATGCTCGTCTCGAAGCAGGGCCTGGCAGATCTGGCAGTGGGCACCGGGGAGAGCTGGGTGACCGAAATGGACACCGCGGAACTGCAGGAGCTGTTCCGGCTCAGCGAAGATGCGGTGGGTGAGTGATGGTCGACTTCTCGCAGTACGGCAAGCGTCGACAAGCAAAGGGCGGCATCGAGTCTCGGAACAAGCGCGGGGCCTTCGGGCAGACGTGGTGGGGCAGACACTTCGTCGCTGCAATGGAGGACCTGGCCGATCCGGGTCGTATCGCGCGAGGGAGAACGTACGCGCGTCAGGGTCAGGTTCTCACTCTCGGCGTCGAACGTGGGCAGATCTACGGCGAGGTGCAGGGCAGCCAACTGGAGCCGTTCTCGGCCTCGGTCACCGTCGAACCGCTGACCTCCGGTGAGGTGGCCGCGCTCGTCGATCGGGTGCGATCGAATCCCGGGATGCTTGCCGAACTGGCATCGAATGCCATTCCGCAGGCATTGGCTTCGATGTTGCTGCCACACGACAAGGGCCAGCTCGATTTCGATTGCACGTGCCCCGACGACGGGTGGCCGTGCAAGCACGCGGCAGCGCTGATGTACATCGCAGCCGAACACATCGACGCGTCCGCGGCCACCATCCTGACGCTGCGCGGAGTAGATCTCGACCAACTGATCGAGGGCGTTGGGGATGGAGGCGACGAGTTCGATGCCGACGACTGGTTCGCCGATCGTGCGTCGTTCCCCGACCTTCCTCAGGTGACGTTCGCACCCGCAATGGACGACCTCGACCCGTTGATCCTGCGTCGAGTTTTCCGCGCCGACGGGTCCAACGAGGCGGAGGTCAGCCGAGCTTGTGCTGATCTGAGGCAGTTCTACGACCGAATGTGACGGAACCTGGACTTACGTGGACATCCGACTATAGGATGGGCGTACTTCAATTTCCAGGCTCGAGGACGGACTGATTCCATGGCTCGCGAACTCACACACTTCATCGGCGGCAAGCACGTAGCCGGAACCTCCGGAAAATTCGGGGATGTCTTCGATCCGAATACCGGCGAGGTGCAGGCTCGTGTCCCCCTCGCCGATGTGTCCGAGGTCGAGGCTGCGATCGCCGACGCCGAACAGGCCCAACGTGAGTGGGCAACGTGGAACCCGCAGCGACGCGCACGCGTGCTGATGAAATTCCTCGCATTGGTCACTCGCGACATGGACGAGCTCGCGCGTCTGTTGTCCTCCGAGCACGGCAAGACGATCGCCGATGCCAAGGGTGACATCCAGCGTGGCGTCGAAGTCGTCGAATTCGCCGTCGGCGTCCCACATCTGCTCAAGGGTGAGTACACCGAGGGGGCCGGTGGCGGCATCGACGTCTACTCGATGCGTCAGCCGCTCGGCGTCGTCGCAGGCATCACCCCGTTCAACTTCCCCGCAATGATTCCGCTGTGGAAGGCAGGACCGGCCATCGCCTGCGGTAACGCGTTCATCCTCAAGCCCTCCGAGCGGGACCCGTCCGTGCCGCTCAAGCTCGCCGAGCTGTTCCTCGAGGCAGGACTCCCGCCGGGCGTGTTCAACGTCGTCAACGGCGGCAAGGACGCTGTCGACGTGCTGCTCACCGACGATCGGGTCAAGGCCATCGGTTTCGTCGGCTCGACCCCCATCGCCCAGTACATCTACGAGACCGCAGCCCAGCAGGGCAAGCGCGCGCAGTGCTTCGGCGGAGCCAAGAACCACGCGCTGGTGATGCCCGATGCCGATCTCGACGAGGTGGCCGATGCACTGCTCGGAGCCGCGTACGGTTCGGCAGGCGAGCGGTGCATGGCGATTTCCGTCGCGGTTCCGGTCGGCGAGGAGACCGCAGATGCGCTCGTCGCCAAACTCACCGAGCGAGTGGCGAAGCTGAAGATCGGCCGCAGCGACGACGAGAACGCGGATTTCGGCCCGCTCGTGGGCAGCGATGCCTTGAAGCGAGTCAACGATTACACCCAGATCGGCGTGGACGAGGGTGCCGAACTGGTCGTGGACGGGCGCGGTTTCAGCCTGGCCGGCCACGAGAACGGATTCTTCGCGGGCGCAACACTGTTCGACAAGGTGACCACCGACATGCGGATCTACAAGGAAGAGATCTTCGGACCCGTACTGATCGTCGTCCGCGCGAAGGACTACGAGGATGCGCTGCGCCTGCCCACCGAGCACGAGTACGGCAACGGCGTCTCGATCTTCACCCGCGACGGCGACACCGCTCGCGACTTCTGCTCCCGCGTCCAGGTCGGCATGGTCGGCGTCAACGTGCCGATTCCGGTGCCGATCGCGTACCACACGTTCGGTGGTTGGAAGCGTTCGGGATTCGGCGATCTGAACCAGCACGGACCGGACTCGATCCGCTTCTACACCAAGACCAAGACCGTCACCCAGCGTTGGCCGTCGGGCACCAAGGAAGCAGCTGCGCAGAATCACTTCGTCATTCCGAACATGGACTGATCGGCCATGTTCACGTTGAACGAGGACGAGCGTGCCATCAACGACACAGCTCGCGACTTCGCGGACGAGTTCCTCGCACCGAACGCCGTCGAGTGGGATCAGCAGAAGCACTTTCCGGTGGACGTTCTGCGCAAGGCCGCCGGACTCGGGATGGGCGGCATCTACATTCGCGAGGACGTCGGTGGATCGGGCTTGACCCGCGTCGACGCCGTGCGAATTTTCGAGCAACTCGCCACCGGGGACCCGTCCATCGCGGCGTACATCTCCATCCACAACATGGTTGCGTGGATGGTCGACACCTACGGAAACGACGAGCAACGGCAGCGATGGCTTCCGGGACTGTGCTCGATGGACCAATTGGGTAGTTACTGCCTCACCGAACCCGGCGCTGGATCCGATGCGGCAAAGCTCGGTACCAAAGCCGTCCGCGACGGTGACGAGTACGTGCTGGACGGCGTCAAGCAGTTCATCTCCGGCGCAGGCACTTCCGAGGTGTACGTCGTCATGGCCCGCACCGGAGAGCCGGGTCCCCGCGGCATCTCGGCGTTCATCGTGCCCAAGGACACCGCAGGACTGTCGTTCGGAGCGAACGAGAAGAAGATGGGGTGGAACGCTCAACCCACCCGCCAGGTGGTCTTCGAAGGTGCTCGCGTTCCGGCTGCGAATCTGCTCGGCGGGGAGGGCGACGGATTTCGTATCGCGATGAACGGGCTCAACGGCGGACGCATCAACATCGCCGCGTGCTCGATCGGCGGCGCACAGGCCGCTCTCGACAAGGCAGTTGCGTACCTCGCCGACCGCAATGCATTCGGTGCGCGACTGCTCGACTCGCAGGCCCTGCAGTTTCGGTTGGCGGATTTCAAGACCGAACTCGAAGCCGCCAGAACCCTGCTGTGGCGAGCTGCGGACGGGTTGCAGAACGACGCGGCCGACAAGGTCGAAATGTGCGCGATGGCCAAGCGTTTCGGCACCGATACCGGATTCGACGTCGCCAACGGCGCGCTGCAGCTGCTCGGCGGATACGGTTACCTCGCCGAGTACGGTGTCGAGAAAATCGTCCGTGACCTACGGGTCCACCAGATTCTGGAAGGTACCAACGAGATCATGCGCGTCGTCGTTGCTCGTTCGATCGTGGGTGCGGCATGAGTGACGTTCTCCTCGAGGTGTCCGGCGGGATCGGTCGCATCACGCTCAATCGCCCGAAAGCCATCAACGCCCTCTCGCACGCGATGGTGCAACAGATCGCTCCGACGTTGGCGCAGTGGGCAACCGACGACACCGTCGACGCCGTCCTGTTGACCGGTGCCGGCGAACGGGGGCTGTGCGCCGGTGGCGACATCGTCTCGATCTACCACGACGCCAAAGACGGCGGTAGCGGCAGCAAGGACTTCTGGCGCGACGAGTACGTGCTCAATGCCGCGATCGCCCGATTCCCGAAGCCCTTCGTCGCGATCATGGACGGCATCGTCATGGGCGGAGGAGTAGGACTGTCGGCGCACGCGAACACTCGCATCGTGACCGAGCGTTCCAAGATCGCGATGCCCGAGGTGGGCATCGGCTTCGTCCCCGATGTCGGTGGCACGTACCTGCTCTCGCGCGCACCCGGCGAGATCGGCACCCACTTTGCGCTCACCACGGCACGAATGAACGCGGCCGACGCCATCGCGATCGGATTCGCCGACCATTACGTTCCGTCGGAGAAGCTCGAGAAGTTCTACGCGGCTCTCGAAACCGTCAGCGTCGGCGAGGCCGTTGCGACGTTCAGCGAGCCTGCGCCGGAGTCCGCAATCGCCGGTCAGCAGGACTGGATCGACGAATGCTATGCGGGCGACGATGTGCAAGGCATCGTCGACGCCCTGGCCGCCAGTCCAGTACCGGAGGCGCAACAGGCAGCCAAAGACATCGCGTCCAAATCACCGGTGTCGCTCGCGGTGACACTGCGGTCTCTGCGTCGGGCTGCGACGCTGCCGTCGCTCGAGGCCGTGCTGAACGAGGAGTACCGCGTGTCGGTCGCGTCGCTGAGCAGTCACGACCTGGTGGAGGGTATCCGTGCACAGGTAGTCGAGAAGGATCGCAATCCGCAGTGGCAGCCGGCCACATCGGCGGACGTCACAGCCGAGGACATCGACCGATACTTCGCGCCCCTGGGGGACTCCGAACTCGGCCTGGCCCGAGCACACACAGAAGGTGAGCAGTCATGAGCGAGAAGACGATCGGCTTCATCGGTCTCGGCCACATGGGAGGACCGATGGCCGCCAATCTGGCTGCGGCCGGCTACACCGTGCAGGGCTTCGATCTGGTGCCTGCGGCGCTCGAACAAGCAGCGAAAGACGGCGTCACTGTGGTGGAGTCGGCGGTCGCTGCCGTCGCAGATGCCGACATCGTCATCACGATGCTGCCCAACGGCAGGCTCGTCCTCGGGCTGTATGCCGACCTGCTGCCCGCGGCCGCACCGGGAACGTTGTTCATCGACTCCTCGACCATCGACGTCGCCGACGCCCACGCCGCGCACACGCTGGTTCGCGAGGCCGGTCATCGCAGTCTCGACGCGCCGGTCTCGGGTGGAGTCGGGGGAGCCGCAGCAGGAACGCTCACCTTCATGGTGGGCGGTTCGGAGGAAGACTTCTCCTCTGCCGCAGCAGTTCTCGACGTCATGGGCCGTAAAGTGGTGCACTGCGGCGCAGCGGGCAACGGCCAGGCCGCCAAGATCTGCAACAACATGATCCTCGGAGTATCGATGATCGCCATCAGCGAGGCCTTCGTGCTGGGGGAGAAGCTCGGCCTGAGCAACCAGGCACTGTTCGACGTGGCGTCGACTGCGTCCGGTCAATGTTGGGCGCTCACCACCAACTGCCCGGTGCCCGGACCTGTTCCGACGAGCCCGGCAAACAACGAGTACAAGCCCGGATTCGCTGCGGCGCTCATGGACAAGGATCTGGGTCTGGCTGCGAATGCACTGCGCGACAACGGGGTCGAGGGAGTGCTCGGCCTGCGCGCAGCCGAACTCTACGCGCGGTTCAAGGAAACGTCCGGCGGGGGAACCGACGTGGACTTCTCCGGCATCATCAACGACATCCGCGAACGCTCGAACGGAGCCGGCCAGTGACCGAGTACGAGACCATCCTGCTCGAGCGTCGAGGACGCGTCGGCATCATCACGCTCAACCGCCCGAAGGCGTTGAACGCGCTCAACTCCCAGTTGATGCGTGAGGTCGTCTCGGTGGTCGAGGAACTCGATGCAGACTCCGAGATCGGTGCCATTCTGATCACCGGATCCGAGCGAGCCTTCGCGGCCGGTGCCGATATCAAGGAGATGCAGCCCAAGTCGTACATGGACGTCTACCTCGACGACTTCTTCGCGGCGTGGGACCGATTGGCATCGGCGCGGACGCCGTTGATCGCGGCGGTGTCCGGCTATGCACTCGGCGGAGGGTGCGAGCTGGCCATGCTGTGCGATGTGCTGATTGCTTCGGACACAGCGGTATTCGGGCAACCCGAGATCAAGCTGGGCGTCATTCCGGGGATCGGCGGGTCGCAGCGGTTGACGCGTGCGGTGGGCAAGGCCAAGGCCATGGAGATGTGTCTGACCGGTCGCAACATGAAGGTCGAGGAAGCCGAGCGAGCAGGATTGGTCTCGCGCATCGTGCCGGCCGCGGACCTCCTCGACGACGCCATCGCGACCGCGACCACCATCGCCGAAATGTCGCTCCCGATCGTCATGATGGCAAAGGAAGCGGTGAACAGATCGTTCGAGTCGAGTTTGAGCGAAGGCGTTCTGTTCGAGCGCCGGGTGTTCCATTCTGCCTTCGCAACCGAGGACCAGAAGGAAGGCATGTCGGCTTTCATCGAGAAGCGGACGCCGAACTTCCAGCACCGCTAGGGCCGGTCCGCCCTACCTGTCGGGAGACAGTAGGGCGGCACCGCGGGCCGACACCAACTCGGGCATCGACGGCACAAGAGTGGGCAGACCGGTCCGCAGTTCCAGTGACCGCGCAATCGAGGTGATGTTCGCGCCGCCGCCGACGACGACGATCGACTGCGGTCTGGCCCCGGACAATTCGATTGTCTGCTCGACGAGCATGCCCGCATACCGAACGGGGCCGGCAATCAGATCGTCGAAGTCGCGCCGCGTCAGTACGTGACGGGCGGTCCCGGACGGATCCGCCGTGCTGACGACAGGGTCGACGCTCAGTTGCTCCTTGATGGATCGGCTGGCATCTATTCCGACGCGAACCCCGTTGGCGGAGAGCAGTCGACGGACCGAGTGATCGAGATCGTCTCCGCAGAACGTGGCGGTACGCCGCGTCATCAGCGTCCGGGACGACGCGAGATCGACGACGGTGACTGTGGTTCCGGTGCTACCGATATCGCACAGGGCGGTGACCCCGTGGTTCGGTACCAGCCCGATGAAACGCAGATAACGCACTTGCGCAGCGGTTTCCGGTACGAGTGACGCCGTGCGGGCGGTGCCGCGGGTAGCGACCGAACCGGGATCGGTGGCCACCCGGTACGCGATGGCCGAGAACTGCACCGGCAGCGACATTGTCGCCGCGATGGAATGGATAGCGTCGACTCCGGTGGCGATCGTCGTGGCCAAGGGCTGGCCGGGCGCGCGGCGCACCGTTCTCGACACGATCGGTGTGCGATGCGGACTGTCCAGATACGTCAGAATCGCACGTGCACCGTGTGCACCCGCTCCGACCCCCAACACCAGCACCCGCCCCGCCCTTCGACAGATCCGCCTCGCCCTGCGCGCAGTGCCATTTCACCACGAACGGTACGGGTGTTCCATTTACTTGTGACGAGTCACGATCATTATCGAAACGATGTGGTGATGTCATCACTGTCGAAATCGCCTGCATCCGAACGCAGTTCCGCAAGGATCCGAACCAGGGCCATCAGCTTGTCACGCGCGAGCCCGGGCTTGGCGAATACCAGCGTGTTCAGGCGCTCGGTGGCTTCGACCGCCAACGTGCGCCCCTGCTCGGTGATTTCGACCAATGTGGTGCGTCGATCGCTGGGGTGAGGAATGCGGCGCACGTATCCGACGGATTCGAGGCGGTCCACCGCATTGGTCACACTGGTGGGGTGCACCTGCAGTCGAGCACTGGCTTTCGCCATCGGTAGCGCGCCGTTCTTGGTGAACGTCAACAACGTCAGCAGTTCGTACCGTGAAAAGGTCAGTCCCGTCGGCTTCAACGCTTTCTCGACCCGGGCCAGCATGATCTGCTGCGCGCGCATGAGCGAGGTGACAGCGGCCATACCGTCGGCGGCATCGGACCACCCGTGCTTGGTCCACTGACGGTGGGCCTCTGCAATGGGGTCGAGGGGAAGCGGCGAAGGTGCTGGCATACATACCATCCTCCCACGGTGTCCAGTTCGTGCGTCTACCGAATGACGGTGCGAAGTACGGCGAGTGGTACTCGATCGATGATCGCTGCTCGGGTCCGCGAAATCTGCTCGCGGGCATCGGCTGTGCGCGCGTTGTCGGTCTCGTCGGCGGTCAGGGCTGCGTCCAGCAGAGTCAGTTGCGCCAGCACGGAGTCGACATCATCGGTGGAGCGCGCCGCACGGCCGACTCTCTCGGCGAGGCGGATTCCGGCCTGGACCACCATGGGACTGCCGGTCCCGTAGATGCGCACTGCATCGAGCGCGTGGTCGATCAGCGACGAGACGGCCACGCGGCGAATGATCAGTCGCACGGTGCCGTCGGAGTCGCGCCGTGCACGGCAGGGCACCGGGCGTTGGACTACCGCCACGAGTCCGACCGAGAGATCGTCGATGGCGTTGCGTGCCGTGTAGGGATCGTTCACCCCGGTGGACAGCGCCCGGACCGCCATCTCCGTCATCTGCTCGACGGCGAACGCGATGTCGTGGCGAGGCGTCCTGCTGGTACCGATGTCGAAAGACTCACGGACGCGGTCGATCGACTCTGGGGAGATGTCGGCCGAGCGGTCGGCAAGAATGTCGACGAGCGGCTCGCCGGAAACGACGTGATCGCCCGGCACCCGATGAATCTCGATCAGCGTGCCGTTGTCGGCCGCGATGACCAGCAGCGCGTCCTCGTCGATGTCGATGATCACCCCGGACTCCTCGGCGAGAACCGTTGTGTAGACGGGCGGCCTGGAGATACCGTCCGCTGATGCCGCGTCCTCGGGTTGCTCCAGTGGATACAGCGCGTCGACGGACTCGGAAAGCTCGTCGCGAACCCGGGCGGACAGCGTCGCAACCTGGATGGATTGCGCGATGTGATGGATGAAGTAGACGAGTACACCGACGTCGACGACCGCGAGCGCCACGGCGACGTTGACGGCAATGTCGGGGACGAACACCGAACCATCGGATTCGATCGATCGGATCGAGCGCAGGACCATCAGCGAGTACAGGAACGTTGCCCCGAAGATGCCGAGTACCACCTGATTTCCCCGGTCGGCCATGAAGTTGCGCACCAGGCGGGGGCCGTACGACGAACTAGCAGTGGCGAGTACGGAGATGGTGATGGAGAACGACGTCGCGGCCACACCCAACATCGAGCCGCCGATCGCGCCGAGAATATCCCGGCTGCCACTGGCCCCGACGTGATAGAGCAGCGAACCCGTCAGATCCACTCGGGCGTCGAGTAGGTAGCGGTCGAGGCTGACGAGTGCTTGCGCGAGTAGGAGCGCAAAGACTCCCAGGACTGCGGGAATGAACCAGAACGACTCCCGCAACTTGGCCATGTGTTCCTTCATGAGCGACAGTCTTCCCCGGCGTGTCCGAATCAACCCTTCGGCGTTCGAATCACGATGATCGCAACCGTGGGCTTCGGTCGGCCGACACGGCATCGTCATCGGTGATGCGGGTGTGGCCGAGTGGCTAGGCACCGGCCTGCAAAGCCGTTCACACGGGTTCGAATCCCGTCGCTCGCTCGAAGATCGGGACCGGCCGAAAACGGTCGGTCCCGATCGATGTCGTGTCAGGCCAGCAGCGCGGGCTTTCGAGCGACGGTCACAGCCCAGTCCGCGTCGTCGCGCCAAGGCCGCAGGTCCCACGTCGCGAAACGATGTTCGACGACGAAGCCGACGGCGGCCAAGTCTGCGTCGACTGCGCCGACGGTGTAGTCGCGATCGGTGGCAAAGCCCGTGACGAACACCCCGCCGTCGGTCAGGTGGGCCCAGATACGTTCCAGCGCTTCCCGTTCGGTGCCCGGCTTCATGTAGACGAGAACGTTGCCTGCCGCGACTGCTGCGTCGAATGTCCGTCCGAGATCCAGCGTCGTCAGATCGGCGACATGCACGTCGAGTTCGGGGTGCGCTCGCGCGGCCTCGGCAAGAACAGGGTCCAGATCCACTGCGGTCACCCGGTGTCCGCGGCGAGCCAGTTCGGCACCGAGTCTGCCGGTACCGCATCCGGCATCGAGAATGCTCGACGCGGGGGAGACCAACGCGTCGACCATGCGGGCCTCACCGTGCAGATCCACGCCGCGTTCGGCGAGGCGGTCGAACCGCTCGATGTACCGCTTGGAATCGTCGGCTGAGTTCTCGGCTTGCCAGCGTGTGGTCATGCCGCCAGGGTAGGTCAGCTCGGTGCTTTCAGGGCCGCCCGGGCTTCGGCCACGCGTAGCCGGGCCGCCTCGAGAGCCTCCGCTGTCGACTCGGCCTGCTCGACGCTTGTTCTCTCCGCTGCTCGGGCCGCCTTCGCTTCCGCTTTGGCCGCATCCAGCTCGGTTTCGAGCCTCTCGACTTCCTTTGTGGCGCTGCGTCGTTCGGACGCGGCACGTTCTGTGTCTGAGTCGGCAGCGTCGGCCGCATCGCGTGCGGCAGCGAACGCGGTTTCAGCAGCGTCGAGTTCGGCGACCAGTCGATCGTGTTCGGCCTCGCGCAGCTGATCGGCTTCGGAGGAGTTCTCGGGATCGGACTCGGGTACGTCATCGGCAGTGTCCGGGACACCGTCGGTCTCGGTCTCGGTCTCGGTCTCGTCGTCGGGTGGGTCGGGTGGGTCGGGAACGAGGGAGAGCAGCGCCGGCCCGAAGCCGCTGTAGGTTTCGGCCGTGACGGTTCGGCCCGCCCGCACGCGGTCGCGAATCTCGGGATCGGCCATTGCCGCGTTCAGGGTGTTGGCGATCTCGCGAGCAGCATTGTCGCCGACGGTCACTCCGAGGTCGCGTCCCAAAGAGATGGCTTGTTCTGTCAGTGCGCGTATCGAAGTGCTTCGAGCAGTGGACAACTCGCGCAGACTGGGTCCATCGCCCCGCTGCTGAGCTCGTTCGAGCTGCTCTCCGAGGTCGAACAGTTCCGCCAGGGCCGATTCGACTTGACGAGCGAGTGTGTTCACCAACCAGGCCACGACAGTGGGCTTACGGAGTTTGCCGATGCGAGTGGCACCGGACTTGTCTCCGGCTTTCTTGAACCGGGTCACGTATGCCGAACGGTGCGACACGAAATCGGCGGGAGCCAACGAGTACAGGTCGTCGACTACCGTGTCGATGTGGGGGAGATCCTCGGACATCGAAGTCCACCGTCTCGTTCGAGCAGTCACAGGGCTGCGGTGACATGCGTGAAAGATGTGTGCCCCCGGCAGGATTCGAACCTGCGGCCTTTCGCTCCGGAGGCGAACGCTCTATCCCCTGAGCTACGGGGGCGCACCGGCTTCAGCCGGCGTGCCTGTTGGGCTGTACGAAAGACTAGCGCATACGTGACCGGAGCCGAAATCACCCCTCGGGCAGCGGCTGCGCACCCTTCGCGGCAAGCATCTGCTTCATCAGCGTCGATTCGCTGGTCTGGGTAGCCACCATGGATTTCGCCAGGTTGATCACGGCAGGCGACTGCGCATGGGTCTGGGCGTATTCCATCATGGCCAGACCGCCCTCGTGGTGGCGCAGCATGAGCTGAAGAAACATCACGTCGACGTCCGTGCCCGTTGCCTGCCGAAGCGCTGCGAGCTCCGCGGAACTGGCCATGCCCGGCATTGCCTTGGTGGGATCGGAGGACCCCGGTTCCATCGACATCCCGCCCATCGAGTGGCCGTCGGAGTCGTCGGCCGTCATCCAGGTCATGTAGCCGTCGGTCGATATCGGTGCGCGGTCCCACAGAGCCAACCAGCCCTGCATCTGGCCGACCTGATTCTGCTGCGAGGTGAGCATGTCGAACGCCAGGTTCTTGACGGCCTGATCGGGAGCATTGGTCAATGCCACCGCGGCCATCTCGATGGCCTGGTTGTGGTGCACGGTCATGTCCTGTGCGAAACCGACATCGACCGAGTCCGCGGCAGGCGAGTTGTCACCGTCACGGAACGGACTCTGCACCAGAAAGCCCAGCGCGAAACCGATCGCGAGAACGGCGATCAGCGCCAAGACGACCAGCGCAGTGCGCTGGCTCGGCTTGGTCGCGGATGGGCCGGTGGTCGAGTCGACTGTCGATTCGGTCATCAGCTCGCGGGAACCTGAAGTTCGCTGGGTAGCTGCGCTCCACCGGGCAGTCCGCCGGTGCCACTGGTCTCACTGGTGTCGGGGGTGATGCCTGCACCGTCCATCGGAACGGCGTCCGCGCCGGGTGCCGAGGCGTCGAACAGCGGCGGGTTGTCCGGATCGAAGCCGTCGCTGCCGTCGCCCGAGGTGGTGGGTACCGATGCGCAGCTGGCACCGACCTCCGGGTAGGCGAAGCGGTTCAGGCGCAGCGCAGAGATGAACTGGCCGATGCGTGCGTCGTCCACGCTGTCGAGCTTGAGCTGGTGGCCCCAGGACTGCAGCGAAACAGGGGTGTCGAGACCGGGGTAAGGCGACATCATCATCTGGGTTTCGCCGTCGACGCGATCGGCCAGCGACTGGACTTGGTCTTCGTTCAGGTCGTCGGGGTTGTAGGTGACCCAGACGGCTCCGTGCTCGAGGGAGTGCACGGCATTCTCGGTGCGAATGGCCTCGGGATAGACGATTCCCGTGCAGGTGGCCCACACGGCGTCGTGCGGCCCGCCGAACGGCGGCGACTGGTCGTAGGCGACTCGCTGCGTGCGCGCGACGTGCAGCGCCGCGGGATACTCCTGGACTGTCACGCCCTCGATGCCCGTCGACGGATCTTGGTTGGACTCGCTGGGCGCAAACTTCTGCGCCTCGGCTCGATCCTGGTACTTCGGATACAGATTGATTCCGAGTCCTGCGACGAGGCCGACAACCACTACGACACCGGCAACCGTCAGCCAGGGAATCTGCCTGCCCTTGGCAGCAGGCACGCCGCCCTTCTTCTTGCGAGCTGACTTCTTGTTGGCTGCGTTGATGGCTTTGTCTGCCTTCGCAGCCGACTTGTTCTGACTGCCTTTGTCGGGACCCGTTGGCATCGCTGTAGTTGCTCTCTCAGTCGAGGAAAGGTGGTGGTCGGTGTCGCTGGTCGTGCGTATCTGCTGGTGACGGCGGTGACCAAGGACCGTCCGCGCAGAGCGCCCTTACTGTACGTTCTCTGCCTGAGAGCGTGCTCAGGGCCTGCAACGAGCGCTTCGGCCGGGTGGGCCCGCGATCGGACGGGCAGTGGATGCGAGTACGCCGCACACCAGCCAATAGGATAGCTACCTGTGACTCCTGCCGATCTTGCCGAACTGCTCCACGCGACCGCCGCGAAGGTGCTCGCCGACCGCGGCCTGGACGCATCCGTTCTACCTGCGAAGCTGACCGTCGAGCGTCCCCGTAACCCCGAGCACGGCGACTACGCGACCAACGTGGCTCTGCAGGTCGCGAAGAAGGCCGGTGCCAATCCACGCGACTTCGCCGGCTGGCTCGCCGAAGCTCTGGCGGCCGAGGCCGCGATCGACAGCGCCGACGTTGCAGGCCCCGGATTCCTGAACATCAGGCTGGCCGCCGCCGCGCAGGGCGAGATCGTCGCCCGGGTACTCGCTGCAGGCCCGTCGTTCGGCAACGGATCGTCGATGGCAGGCAAGAAGGTCAACCTCGAGTTCGTCTCGGCCAACCCGACAGGTCCGGTGCACCTCGGTGGAACCCGGTGGGCCGCTGTCGGCGACGCGCTCGGTCGGATCTTGACCGCCCACGGCGCGGAGGTCACCCGCGAGTACTTCTTCAACGACCACGGCGCTCAGATCGCGCGCTTCACTCACTCGCTCATCGCCGCTGCGAAGGGTGAGCCTGCACCCGACAACGGCTACGCGGGCGAATACATCGCCGAGATCGCAGCGCACGTGCTCGCCGAGCGACCCGATGCGCTCGCGCTGGACACCGAGGCGCAGGAAGAGGCGTTCCGGTCCATCGGCACCGAGTTGATGTTCGATCGGATCAAGGCGAACCTGCACGAGTTCGGTGTCGACTTCGACGTCTACTTCCACGAGAACTCGCTGTTCGAGTCCGGAGCCGTCGACAAGTCGGTCGAGTACCTCAAGACCTCGGGGAGTCTCTACGAGGAGGACGGGGCCTGGTGGCTCCGGTCCACCGACTTCGGTGACGACAAGGATCGCGTCGTCATCAAGAGCGACGGCAACGCTGCCTACATCGCCGGCGACATCGCTTATTTCCAGAACAAGCGGCAGCGCGGCTTCGACCTGTGCATCTACATGCTCGGAGCAGATCACCACGGATACATCGGACGGCTCAAGGCCGCCGCGGCGGCGTTCGGAGACGACCCCGCGACCGTCGAGGTCCTCATCGGACAGATGGTCAATCTCGTTCGCGACGGCGTTGCCGTGAAGATGAGCAAGCGCGCCGGTACCGTCATCACGCTCGACGACCTGGTCGACGCCATCGGTGTCGACGCCTCCCGGTACGTGATGATTCGGTCGTCCGTCGACTCCAGCATCGACATCGATCTGGCCCTGTGGGCGAGTGCCAGCAACGAGAACCCGGTGTACTACGTCCAGTACGCCCATGCCCGGCTGGCCTCGCTCGCGCGCAATGCCGCCGAACTGGGCATCGTTGCGGATGAACCGGATCTGAGCCTGCTGACCCACGAGCAGGAAGGCGAGCTGATCAGGACGATCGGCGAGTACCCGCGCGTGGTGGCCAGTGCCGCCGAACTGCGTGAGCCACACCGGATTGCCCGCTACCTCGAAGAGTTGGCGGGTGCTTATCACCGTTTCTACGGTGCGTGTCGAGTACTTCCACAAGGAGACGAGGAGCCCGGACCTGTGAACACCGCACGACTGGCGTTGGGGAACGCGACCCGGCAGGTCCTGGCCAACGGCCTCGAACTGCTCGGGGTCAGCGCACCGGAGCGCATGTGAGCGCACATCCGGCCGGGCCCAAGCATGCCGATGCACCCGCGAAACAGTCGACATCCCATCGCCCGGTAGACGCGTCCGAGATGACCACGCTGCCCGATCAAGTGTGGCCCCGTAATGCCGAGCGCGGAGACGACGGAACGGTTCGTCTCGCCGGAGTATCGGTCACCGAACTCGCGGAGCAGTACGGGACGCCACTGTTCGTCATCGACGAGGACGACTTCCGTTCGCGTTGCCGCGAAATGGCAGCCGCTTTCGGAGCGCCCGAACGAGTGCACTACGCCTCCAAGGCATTTCTCTGCGGCGAGATCGCGCGTTGGGTCGCCGACGAAGGGCTGTCGCTCGACATCTGTTCCGGCGGGGAGTTGGCTATCGCGCTGGCCGCAGGTTTTCCGGCGAACCGAATTGCCATGCACGGCAACAACAAATCTGTCGCCGAGCTCGAGGCGGGCGTGCGCGCGGGCGTCGAGCACGTGGTTCTCGACTCCAACATCGAGATCGACCGTCTCGACGCCGTTGCCGGCGCGGCCGGTGTGGTCCAGGACGTTCTGATCCGCATCACCGTCGGCGTGGAAGCGCATACGCACGAGTTCATCGCCACGGCGCACGAGGACCAGAAGTTCGGCTTCTCGCTCGCCGACGGTTCGGCACTCGACGCGGTCCGCCGTGTGTTCGCTGCCGACAACCTTCGCCTCGTGGGACTGCACAGTCACATCGGATCGCAGATCTTCGAGGTCGACGGCTTCGAGCTCGCGGCGCACAAGGTCATCGGCCTGCTCCGAGACATCGTCTCGGAGTTCGGTGTCGAAAAAACCGCACAGATCTCGACGCTGGATCTCGGTGGCGGCATGGGCATTTCGTACGTCGCCAGTGACGACCCGCCGCCGGTGGAGCAGCTCGCAGCGAAGTTGACCGCCATCGTGGAGACGGAGTCGGCCGCGGTGGGATTGCCGGTTCCGACGATCGCCGTCGAACCCGGCCGTGCCATCGCCGGACCGGGCACCGTCACGCTGTACGAGGTGGGCACCATCAAGGATGTCACCGTCGACAAGGCGACGCGCAGGCGCTACATCAGCGTCGACGGCGGAATGAGCGACAACATTCGCACCTCGCTCTATCAGGCGGAGTACGACTGCCGATTGGTCTCGCGAACCAGCGAAGCTCCAGCCGTTCTGGCGCGAGTGGTCGGAAAGCATTGCGAGAGCGGCGACATCGTCATCAAGAACACATGGATGCCGGCGGACGTCGGGCCCGGTGACCTGCTCGCGGTAGCGGCCACCGGGGCCTACTGCTACTCCATGTCCAGTCGCTACAACCTGCTGACGCGGCCCGCAGTGGTCGCAGTCAAGGACGGGCGAGCGCGCCTGGTCCTGCGGCGGGAAACCATCGAAGATCTGCTCAGCTTGGAGGTTCAGCCATGACATCGAAGCCGATAGGCGTCGCCGTACTCGGACTCGGAAACGTCGGCAGCGAGGTCGTTCGAATCCTCACCGAGAATGCCGAGGACTTCGAAGCGAGAATCGGTGCGCCGCTGGAGATTCGGGGCATCGCGGTGCGTCGGGTAGACGGCGATCGTGGAGTGCCGACCGAGCTGCTCACCGACGATCCGGCCGAGCTGGTCGGCCGCGACGACGTCGACATCGTCGTCGAGGTGCTCGGCGGCATCGACATTCCCCGCAAGCTCGTGCTCTCTGCCCTCGAGAAGGGCAAGTCCGTCATCACTGCGAACAAGGCCCTCCTGGCCGAGTACACCGGCGAACTCGCGGACGCTGCCGAGAAGTCGCGTGCCGACCTGTATTTCGAGGCGGCCGTGGCCGGAGCCATCCCGGTCGTTCGTCCACTGATGCAGTCCCTCGCGGGCGACCGCGTGAACAAGGTTGCCGGCATCGTCAACGGCACCACCAACTTCATTCTCTCCGCCATGGACGAGACGGGAGCGGACTACGCCGAAACCCTGGCCGAGGCAGGGCGTCTGGGCTATGCCGAAGCCGACCCGACCGCCGACGTCGAAGGCTACGACGCTGCATCGAAGGCCGCCATCCTGGCGTCCATCGCATTCCACACCCGGGTCACGGCCGGTGACGTCTACCGCGAGGGCATCAGCAAGATCACCTCGGACGATCTCGAAACCGCGAAATCCCTGGACTGCACCATCAAGCTGCTGGCCATCTGTGAGCGGATCGTCACGCCCAAGGGCAAGGAACGAATCTCCGCTCGGGTCTACCCCGCGCTCGTTCCGCTGAACCACCCGTTGGCATCGGTCAACGGCGCGTTCAACGCCGTGGTCGTCGAAGCCGAGGCTGCCGGCCGCCTGATGTTCTACGGGCAGGGCGCAGGCGGTGCACCGACTGCGTCCGCAGTGCTGGGCGATCTGGTGATGGCCGCGCGCAACAAGTTCTACGGGGGGCGGGGCCCACTCGAATCCAAGTACGCCAAGCTCAAGGTGGCCCCGATGGGTGACATCCTCACTCGTTACTACGTCAGCATGCAGGTCGCGGACAAGCCCGGCGTCCTGGCCACCGTGGCGGCCGAGTTCTCCAAGCGTGACGTCAGCATCTCCACCGTGCGTCAGCAGGGCTCGGGTGACGGAGCCAGGCTCGTCGTCGTCACCCACCTCGCGGCCGACTCCGCACTGTCCGAAACCGTTGCATCGCTCGAGCAGCTCGATGTGGTCGTCCACGTCGCTAGCGTTCTCCGATTGGAAGGCACCACCGTATGAGCGTCCACACCCCCTGGCCCGGTCTGATCGAGGCATACCGCTCGCGTCTGGCGATCGGACCGGACTGGAAGACCGTCACGTTGCGCGAGGGCGGAACTCCGCTGCTGCCCGCCGGGCATCTGTCCGAATTGACCGGCTGCACAGTGCATCTCAAGGTCGAAGGGCTCAATCCCACCGGCTCCTTCAAAGACCGCGGAATGACCATGGCCGTCACCGACGCGCTCGCCCGGGGTCAAGAGGCCGTGCTCTGCGCCTCGACCGGCAACACCTCTGCTTCTGCTGCGGCCTATGCGGCAAAGGCCGGAATGAGCTGTGCCGTACTGGTTCCGCAGGGCAAGATCGCCATGGGCAAGCTCGCTCAGGCAGTCATGCACGGAGCCAAGATCATTCAGGTGCAGGGCAACTTCGACGATTGCCTCGAACTGGCCCGCAAGACCACGGCCGAGTTCCCGACCATCGGTCTGGTCAACTCCGTCAATCCCGTCCGCATCGAAGGTCAGAAGACCGCGGCCTTCGAGATCTGCGACGCCCTCGGCGACGCGCCGGACATCCATGCTCTGCCGGTCGGCAACGCAGGCAACATCACTGCGTACTGGCGCGGTTACTCGGAGTACTTCCGTGACGGTCTCACCACGCGCAAGCCGCGGATGCTCGGAGTCCAGGCCGCGGGAGCCGCTCCTCTGGTTCACGGTGCGCCGGTGAAGGACCCGGAAACGATCGCCACCGCAATCCGGATCGGCTCACCCGCATCCTGGAACGGTGCCGTCAATGCCAAGGAGGAATCGAACGGAGCATTCCGCGCAGCGACCGACGAGGAGATCCTCGAGGCATACCGCTTGATCGCGAAGACCGAGGGCGTGTTCGTCGAACCGGCCTCCGCGGCCAGCGTCGCCGGACTGTTGGCGGCTCGAAAGGAAGGCTGGCTGGAGCCGGGCCTGACCGTCGTCTGCACGGTGACCGGTAACGGTCTCAAGGATCCCGACACCGCGTTGTCGGGTATGCCTGTCGTAGAACCGATTTCGGTCGATCCCGTCGCTGTCGCGGCTGCGCTCGAGCTGGCCTGAGTTGACGGAATCTCCGGCTATGACGACGACACTTCCGATCGGGCTCACGGTGACCGCGCGCGTTCCGGCGTCCAGTGCCAACATCGGACCCGGATTCGACAGTCTCGGAATCGCTCTGGGGCTCTACGATGAAATCGAGGTCACGACCACGGCGTCGGGGCTGAGAATTCATGTCGACGGCGAGGGCTCGGCGGATGTCCCGTGGGGTCCGACGCATCTGGTGGTGCGCGCCATCGAGCGAGGGCTCGAAGCTGCCGGAGTGTGGGCCGACGGTCTGGATGTCCACTGCCGCAACGCAATTCCTCATTCGAGGGGTCTCGGTTCGTCGGCGTCGGCTGTGGTCGGGGGCCTCGCAGCGGCCAACGCGCTCGCTGCGAAAGTCGATCCGTCCAGCGCATTGTCGGAGAGCCAGCTCGTTCAGTTGTCGTCGGAATTCGAGGGGCATCCCGACAACGCGTCGGCGAGCTGCCTCGGCGGAGCCGTCGTGTCGTGGAGCGAACCGCCCAATGCCAGTGTGACGGCGCGGAAGTACGCGGCCGTGAGGCTCGATGTGCATCCGACCATCAGGGTCGTCGTGCTCGTGCCGTCGGAGCGCTCGTCGACCTCGCACACGCGGGGTCTGTTGCCCGAGTTGGTGCCCCATCGTGATGCGGCCTTCAACGTGAGCCGGAGTGCTCTCGTGGTGGTGGCGCTGACTCAGCGTCCGGATCTGCTGATGTCGGCGACGGAAGATCTGCTTCATCAGGGACAGCGGGCCCAAGCGCTGCCCGACACCACGCGCTGGATCGCGACTCTGCGCGCCCGATCGATCGCGGCCGTGGTCTCCGGGGCGGGACCGACCGTCATGGCGTTGTGCACCGAAGAGTTTCCGACGGATCTGCGCGACGCCGCAACCGTCGAGGGGTGGCGGGTACTCGACCTGGAGGTAGCCGACGGAGTGACCGTCGCGTGACAAACGCCGCGTAGGGTTCTTGCCGAGTGGGGACAACGGCGCTATGGTGAACCCTGTCCGTACATCGTGCGCTTCAGACGCCGGTTTCGTCAGGGCAATCAGGTCGCTGTATTCGGGGGATTCAAACGTCCGAGTGATGTGACGCTCCTGACTCGATCCTTCCCGTAGTTCTCTGCGGTCTCGGATCGATGGTGTCGTCGACGGAGTGCGTCGAACATGAACGGCAATATCCGAGTTCGGCAGAACGTCGAACTGCGGAACGAACCCTCGGCTGCGCATCGAGCGAGCGAGGGAAGGAAAGGACCTCCGTGACCGATACGGAACTTATCTCTGCGCCCGAAACGTCACGTCGACGTGCAGGCCTGTCCGGAATGGTTCTCACCGAGCTACGCAGCCTCGCTGGTGAACTCGGTATCAAGAGCATCTCCGGTATGCGCAAGGGCGACCTGATCGCAGCCATTTCCGAGCATCAATCGGGTGCTGCGTCGGCGAAGTCGGCCAAGTCCGACGCACCCAAGTCCGACGCACCCAAGTCCGACGCACCCAAGACGCGCCGCGCCGCCGCGTCGACACCCGCCGTCGAAGATCGACCTGCAGCAGAGGCAGCACCGGCACCCGAGGTGTCGACTGCCGACGCCTCGGCGACGCAGTCGGTCGACGCGGCAGACTCGGCTCCCGAAACCGGTCGTCGCGCACGTGGCCGTCGAGCAGCAGGTCGCCGCGCAGGTGCACCCGATCAGCTCCCGCTCGACGACAGCGACAACTCGGCTGGATCCGAGACCGCAGCAACCACTTCCTCCGCGGACACCGCGTCGAGCGAGAAGCAGGACGAGGGCGACCAAGCCGCCCCCGAGCGGCCGCGACGCAGTCGCGGCGAGCGGAACCGTCAGGACGGATCCGACCGGGAACAGCGTGACGCCGACGGCAACCGAGAAAACGGTGCCCGTGACAACGGAAGCCGTAATCAGGGCGACCGAGACACGGCCACCCGCGAGAACGGCAACCGGGACAACGGCAACCGCAACCAGAACGACCGCAACCAGGGTGATCGCAACCAGGGTGATCGGGACAATTCCAACCGTGACAACGGTGGTCGCAATCAGTCCGATCGCAACGGCCGTAACCGAAATCAGGGCGATGGTCGCAACGACAATCGCAACGACGGTCGTAACGAGGAGCGAAACAACGGTCCTCGCGACAACCGCGACAACAATCAGGACGACGAGGGCGAAGGCCGGGGTCGTCGGGGTCGTCGGTTCCGTGAGCGGCGTCGTGGACGCGATCGTGGCGAGGGCAACGACGGCGGCGGCGGACGCGAGCGCGACACCGAGATCCGTGAGGACGACGTACTCCAGCCGGTAGCCGGGATCCTGGACGTTCTCGACAACTACGCGTTCGTCCGTACCTCGGGCTACCTGGCCGGCCCGAACGACGTCTACGTGTCGATGAACCTCGTTCGCAAGAACGGTCTTCGTCGCGGCGATGCCGTCACCGGCGCAGTTCGAGTGGCACGCGAAGGTGAGCAGTCGAGCCAGCGGCAGAAGTTCAACCCGCTCGTGCGATTGGACACCGTCAACGGGGGAGAGGTCGAGGCTGCCCGCAAGCGTCCGGAATTCGGCAAACTCACTCCGCTGTACCCCAACCAGCGTCTGCGTCTCGAGACCCAGCAGAACATCCTCACCACGCGCATCATCGACCTGGTGATGCCGATCGGCAAGGGCCAGCGTGCGCTCATCGTGAGCCCGCCGAAGGCAGGTAAGACCAGCGTTCTGCAGGCTATTGCCAACGCGATCGCCATCAACAATCCCGAGTGCTACCTGATGGTCATCCTCGTCGACGAGCGTCCCGAAGAAGTGACGGACATGCAGCGCAGCGTCAAGGGCGAGGTCATCGCATCGACGTTCGACCGGCCGCCGGGCGATCACACCGCGGTTGCCGAGTTGGCGATCGAACGGGCCAAGCGCCTGGTCGAAGCCGGACAAGACGTGGTGGTTCTGCTCGACTCGATCACCCGTCTGGGACGTGCGTACAACAACAGCTCGCCGGCTTCGGGACGAATCCTGTCCGGTGGTGTCGACTCGACCGCGCTGTATCCGCCGAAGCGGTTCCTCGGTGCGGCTCGAAACATCGAGCACGGTGGATCGCTGACGATCATCGCCACGGCCATGGTCGAGACCGGATCCACCGGCGACACCGTGATCTTCGAGGAGTTCAAGGGCACCGGTAACGCCGAGCTCAAGCTCGATCGAAAGATCGCGGAGCGGCGCGTGTTCCCGGCCGTCGACATCAACCCGTCCAGCACCCGCCACGACGAACTGCTCCTTGCTCCCGACGAGGCGGCAGTGGTGCACAAGTTGCGACGCGTGTTGTCCGGACTCGACTCCCATCAGGCCATCGACCTGCTGGTCGATCGACTGAAGAAGAGCAAGAACAACCTCGAGTTCCTGATGGAAGTCTCGAAGACGGCACCCGGCGGCAACAACGACTGATCGGTTGTTCCCCGGATCTCTCACCCGGGGAACAAGCCGGCAGGTGCGTGCGTTGTAAGCATCTGTCGGCACAGAAGTACCGACGATTAGCAGGGCGGATGCACGCTCTGGCATAATCAACGGCCGAGTCCGGTTCCGGTTCACGTCTTCGATCGGCGAAGGCGACCCGGCGACCATTACAAAGAACGGTAAGGACACCATGAAGGCAGGAATTCACCCCGACTACACACTGACGACAGTCGTCTGTGGTTGCGGAAATACTTTCGAGACCCGAAGCACCACCGACAAAGAGCGCATCAGCGTCGAGGTCTGCTCGCAGTGCCACCCCTTCTACACCGGCAAGCAGAAGATTCTCGACACCGGCGGCCGCGTCGCACGCTTCGAGGCTCGCTACGGCAAGCGCGCCGGCAAGAAGGCCGACGCAGACAGCTAGCTGTTCCGCCGACGCCCGTCCTGTGATTCACAGGACGGGCGTCGGCTTTTTTGTGTCCACACCCAGTTGCACCCGCGTTCGAGAGTGAGTCATCCCCATGGCGAGAACAGTGAAGCCTTCGGCCATCGACGACATCCTTGCCGAACACTCCGGGCTCGAGCAGCAACTCGCCGACCCAGCGCTGCACAACGACCCGTCGGCGGCACGCAGAGCAGGCAAGAGGTTCGCCGAACTGGCACCGATCATGTCTGCGCACACCAAGTTGACCGCCGCTCAGGACGATCTCGAAGCCGCACGTGAGCTCGCTGCCGACGATTCGTCGTTCGCCGCCGAGATCCCCGAGCTCGAGGCGACGGTGCTGCAGCTGGAGCAGACCCTCACCGACCTGCTCGCGCCACGCGACCCGCACGACGGCGACGACATCGTGATGGAGGTCAAGTCGGGTGAGGGCGGCGAGGAATCGGCGCTCTTCGCAGCCGATCTCGCGCGGATGTACGTGCGCTACGCAGAACGCCGTGGGTGGCGGGTGGAGGTACTCGACGCGAACGTCTCCGACCTGGGTGGATACAAGGACGCGACCCTGTCGATCAAGACCAAGGACCCGCTCGACGGCGTGTGGGCGCGCCTGAAGTTCGAGGGTGGCGTGCACCGGGTGCAGCGAGTGCCGGTCACCGAATCTCAGGGACGCGTACATACTTCCGCGGCCGGGATCCTGGTCTATCCAGAACCCGACGAGGTCGAAGAAGTCCAGATCGACGAAACCGATCTGCGTATCGACGTCTACCGCTCGTCCGGCAAGGGCGGCCAGGGCGTCAACACCACCGACTCCGCGGTTCGGCTCACACACCTTCCGACCGGCATCGTGGTGACCTGCCAGAACGAGCGTTCGCAGCTGCAGAACAAGGCACGCGCGATGCAGGTTCTCGCAGCTCGCCTCCAGGCGGCCGCAGAGGAAGCCGCCAACGAAGAGGCCTCGGCCGGACGAGCCAGCCAGGTGCGTACCGTCGACCGCTCGGAGCGGATCAGAACCTACAACTACCCCGAGAACCGCATCACCGATCACCGCATCGGCTTCAAGGCGCACAACCTCGACGCCCTGCTCGACGGCGAGATGGATGCGTTGCTCGACGCGCTGGCCAAGGCGGACCGCGACGCTCGTATGCAAGCAGAGTAGTTGGGGCACAAAGCTTTTCAGATTTCGATCGGCCGGTCCATCGCTCGGTGCGATACCCTTGCTTCCAGGTTCGACCCCGCACGAGAGCCCCGAGAGGCACAGCAGAATGAACCAGGCCCTGACACCCGCAGGCGAGAACGCCGTCACCGAACTGTCGTCTCGCTACGGCATCTCGACCGACGCGGTCCGCACCATGCTCGACGCCGTCAACAACGGCCGCGGCTCCATGGCGCAATTCAACATTCCCGAGCTCGGTGGTAGCGGACAGTGGATGCGCGGCGGAATGACCATGGTGGGCAACATGTTCGATCACGGGCTCAAGAGCCGGGTCGACGGCCTGTGTCGTGATCTGTCTGCGGTGCTGTCGCAGCATCAGGTGTATCCACCGCGGGAGGCCGCGGGTGGTTCGTTCGGTGGCAACTCGTTCGGGTCCGGTTCGTGGTGGCCATCGGATCTGGGTTCACCGAGTTCGAGCGGCGGCCAGAACGGGTCGCAGTACGCGGTGTTCCCGGGCTCTCGACGTCTCGCGGTGCTCGTGGGCGGCGAACTGGCCGTGTACGACACGCTGGACCACTCCATCGGGGGAGTGCAGCAACAGCAGGGCGGTGGACCGGGGTCGCTGGAATTCACCAGCCAGTACGGCACGTTCAGTGCAGGAAGTCTGCCTCGAGTGGACCAGCAATCGAGCGGAGCGAACTCGCAGAACCAGTCCGCACCGCAGGCCTACCCGCAACAGTCCTCGTCACAGCAGTCCTCGTCACAGCAGTCTTCGGCTCCGCAGGCCTCGAACCAGTCCGGGTCCGGGGGTAACCAGGTCGGCGTCGACATCTCCGAGATCACCGCTGCGATCGAGGCTCTCGCCGGATTGCACGCGAAGGGCTTCCTCACCGACGACGAGTTCTTCTCCAAGAAGTCGGAGTTACTGGGACGCGTGTGAGTGAGTGGTCGGAGCCTCGTGGCAGTCTGAACGGGTGAGCCGCAAGCCGCTACGCCTAGCCATCCTCGAAGCAACATCGATGCTGGAGGCGGCCGGTGTGCCGAGTCCACGTGTCGATGCAGAACTCCTTGCCGCGCACCTCGTCGGTGTGGAACGTGGCCGTCTCGGTCTTGTTCCCCTCGTCGAACCCGAGCTCGTCGAGGCGTACTTCCGGACCATCGAGCAGCGCGCGAAACGTATTCCGCTGCAATACATCACGGGTAAGACGTCGCTGGGCAACATCGACGTCGAAGTGGGCCCGGGTGTCTTCGTGCCGCGTCCGGAGACCGAGCTGCTGTTGGCCTGGGCTCTCGCGTTCCTCGAAAATGTGGACCGCCATCCGCCTGTGATTCTCGACCTCTGCACGGGTTCGGGTGCGCTGGCGCTGGCGATCGCCAACGCTCGGCCGGACGCCGTCGTGCATGCCGTCGAGCTGGATCCGTCGGCCTTGGCGTGGGCGAGGCGTAATGCCGATCTGCGCAGCGGTGAGGGTGATACCCCGATCACCCTGCACCACGGCGACGTCACGGCACGCGATGTGTTGATCGAACTCGACGGCACGGTCGACATGATCGTCGCGAACCCGCCCTACGTCCCGGAAGGCGCACAACTCGATCCCGAAGTGATCGATCACGATCCGCACATGGCACTTTTCGGCGGCGCCGACGGACTGTCGGTGATCGAGCCGATGGTCGGCAACATCGCCCGTTGGCTTCGAGTCGGCGGCGGCGTCGCGATCGAACACGACGACTCCAATGGCGACGAGGTGGCGGCTCTGCTGTCCCGGAGACGGGTGTTCACCGAGGTCATCGCGCATCCTGACCTGGCAGGAAGACCCAGGTTCGTCGTCGCCACACGGGCGCACCCTGCCTCTGCCTGACGGCGGGAGCGGCACCTGACATCACTTCGTTACCGCCAGTGGAAGGATGGGCACCGTGAGTACCGTTTACGACTGCAGTGAAGCCGATGCGCGCGCTGCGGGATTGACCGCGGCCCGCGGTGCCCTCAAGTCCGGCCGACTCGTGGTGATGCCCACCGACACCCTGTACGGGATCGCCGCCGATGCGTTCGACGGCAGCGCAGTCACAGATCTGCTGCGCGCCAAGGGCAGGGGACGCGATATGCCCGTGCCCGTGCTCGTCGGCTCGTGGAACACCATCGACGGGTTGGTCCAGAGTGTCCGGCCGCGCACCCGAGATCTGATTCGCGCGTTCTGGCCCGGCGCGTTGAGCATCGTCGTCCAGCAGGCGCCGTCGCTGGCCTGGGATCTGGGCGATGCCCAGGGCACGGTCATGTTGCGTATGCCGCTGCATCCGGTCGCGCTCGAGTTGTTGCGCGAGGTCGGCCCGCTCGCGGTGTCCAGTGCCAACATCTCGGGAAGCCCGCCTGCCACCACGGTGACAGAGGCACAGGAGCAGCTGGGTGGGTCGGCGGCGGTCTATCTCGACGGGGGACCGGCAGATCACGCGGTGGCGTCGACCATCGTGGATCTGACGAGCGACCGCGCACGAATTCTGCGGGTCGGTGCCATTCCCACCGAGAAGATTGCCGAGGTTCTCGGTGTCACCGCCGAAAGCCTGGTCCCGGGAGCGTCCTGACATGCCCGTCCGTGCCGCATGAGCGTCGAGTTGCTGGCTCAGTCGAATCTGGGGGCAGGCGTTCCCATTCGGGAGCTACTGCTGGTCTTTCTCACTGCTGCCGTCGTCACGTTTTTCGCCACCGGTGGAGTACGAGTGGCGGCGATCAAGTTCGGTGCGGTTGCCATTCCCCGCGATCGTGACGTCCACGTGCAGGCCACGCCGAGGCTCGGGGGAGTGGGCATCTACGTGGGCATGCTCGCCGCCCTGCTGTTCGCGTCGCAGCTGCCGGCCCTGGCCCGGGGTTTCGACGTGGCATACAACCGCGACATACCGGCCGCGCTTGTTGCCGGGTTCGTGATCGTGCTGGTCGGTGTCATCGACGACCGCTGGGGCCTGGATGCCCTGACCAAGTTCGTCGGGCAGGTGACGGCAGCAGGCGTGCTGGTGATCATGGGTGTCAGCTGGGTCGTGCTGTATCAGCCCTGGGGAGGCGAACCCGGTCAGCCGGGCAGCACCCTGGTTCTCGATCAACTGCAAGCCGGACTCGTGACGGTTCTGATCACCGTCGTGATCGTCAATGCCATGAATTTCGTCGACGGTCTCGATGGGTTGGCCGCCGGTCTCGGGCTCATTTCCTCGGTGGCGATCTGCATCTTCTCGGTGGGGCTGTTGCAGGAGCAGGGCGGCGATGTCGGCGTCTACCCGCCGGCGCTGATCGCTGCCGCGCTGGCCGGTGCATGCCTGGGATTTCTGCCGCACAACTTCCAACCCGCGCGCATCTTCATGGGTGATTCGGGCTCCATGCTCATCGGGCTGACGCTGGCCACGATCTCGACCAGTGCCTCGGGGCGGATCCCGTTGACGGCTTATGGTCCGCGCGATCTGCTGGGCCTGTTGTCGCCACTTCTGTTGGTCGGTGCCGTGATGCTCATCCCGATACTCGATCTGTTGCTGGCCGTCATCCGTCGCACGAGGGCCGGACGAAGCCCGTTCAGTCCGGACAAGATGCATTTGCATCATCGACTTCTGCAAATCGGTCACTCGCATCGACGGGTGGTGCTGGTGATCTACCTGTGGGTCGGTGTGCTCGCCTTCGGGGCGGTCGGATCTTCCCTGCTCGATCGGCGGATCGTGGTGCTTCTGGTCGCTGCCGGTCTGGTGTTTGCGCTGGTGGTCACCGCTGTCCCTACCTTGCGGGTGGATCGATCGCGTGGACCGGTGCGTCGAAGCGCACGACGAGGCAGCTGATCCCGTCCTCTGTTTCCCGTCGTGCCCCGGTTACTCTCGACAACTGTGACCTTCACTCCGCAGCCCATGCCCGACCAATTCGCGCCGCTTCGCGCCGCCGTCCGGTACGGACTGATCGGCTTGGTGGTGCTGACGGTGGTGAGCATCGGGGTCTCGGTGGCCGCGGCCGGCACGCCCGGCCTGTGGGGATCACTGATCGGTGTCGCCATCGGCGGAGGTTTTGTCATCACGACGGCGCTGTCGGTTGCTCTCACCACACGTTTTCCGGCCTCGGCCGTCGGGGCGCTGTTGCTCGGCGGCTGGTTGGTGAAGATGGTCATCGCGCTGATCGTGCTGGTTGCGCTCAAGGATGCCGAGTTCTACAACCGCTACTCGTTGGGGCTGACGATCCTGGGGGCGCTGGTGGTCGTGCTCGGGGCCGAGGTATTCGGGGTCGTCAAGACCAAAGTCGCCTACGTCGACAGTGTTCCGGCCGCCGACCACACCGACAACCGGTAGTACGACAAGCTGTCGTAATCGGTTAAGCTGAGGCCCGCCTACACAACGTCGTAGTTCTGTTGATAAAGTTTGCATCAAGCGGCGGGCAAGACCGGGACAAAAGAGACTTTTTCCCCGGACTGGACCCCCGCAGGTAGCAGTCAGCGTGAGCTTCCTTACAGTAGGCCCGGAGTCACCGACTTCGGCAACGTAAGGTTCCGCCCTGAGAGTTGCCGAGTCGACGTGAGTCGCCGACACCCGACAGACGCTTGGCCGATGAAGACCGGGCCTCAGCCTCTGACGATTGCGAGCCGATTTTCGTCGACTTGATAGATCGTCATTGTCCGATCGAACCGCAGTCGTCACCCGGCTGCGGCCCGAACACGGGAGAGACCGCTGAGCGTCACCAACCTGGCTGCGGAGTTCCATCCGCCGTCACTATCCGATTTCTTTCCTCCCGCGGTGCTGTTCGAGGGAACCCCGTTCGAGCTCGACCGACTGATGCTCATCCGCATCCTGATGTCGGCGCTGTTGATCGTGTTCATGCTGATCGCTCTGCGCAGCCCCAAGATCGTGCCTCGCGGAATTCAGAACGTTGCCGAGATCGCTCTCGACTTCGTTCGGATCCACGTCGCGGAGGACGTGCTCGGCAAGGAACAGGGACGTCGCTTCCTGCCCGTCATCATGACGATCTTCTTCACGGTGCTGGCGGTGAACGCCAGTGCGGTCATTCCGTTCCTGAACATCTCGTCCAACGCCAGGATCGGGCTGCCCATCGTGCTGGCCGCGGTCGCGTACATCGCGTTCGTCTACGCCGGTGTGAAGAAGTTCGGCGTCGGCAAGTTCGTCAAGGGCACGATCGTCATCCCCGGCATCCCGCCGGCCATGCACGTGCTGCTGATCCCGCTCGAGTTCATCTCGAACTTCGTGCTCCGACCGTTCACGTTGACCGTGCGTCTGCTGGCCAACATGCTCGCCGGCCACATCATGCTCGTGCTGTTCTTCAGCGCCACGCAGTTCTTCCTCTTCGAGGCCTCCGCGGGCCTGAAGATCTTCGCCGCACCCTCGCTCATCATGGGCTTCTTGTTCACGATGTTCGAGATGCTGGTGATCTTCCTGCAGGCGTACATCTTCGCGCTGCTGACGGCGATCTACATCGATCTGTCGCTGCACGCCGACTCGCACTGACCGACCAACAGACCGAACTAGCTACACCGCCACCTCCGATACCCGGATGTGGACCGAAGAAAGGGAACGGAAAACCGAATGAGCCTTGAAGTTCTGGCCCAGGCGCAGGAAATCACCGCCAACGGATACGGCGCCATCGGCTACGGCCTCGCAGCGATCGGTGGTGGCATCGGCCTCGGCCTCGTCGTCGCCAAGAACATGGAAGCCACCGCTCGTCAGCCCGAGCTGGCCGGTCAGCTCCGTACGACGATGTTCCTCGGCATTGCATTCACCGAGTCCCTCGCCCTGATCGGCCTCGTCGCCGGCTTCATTCTCTGAGAGCGCGATGACAAACGCGATAACGCTGCTCGCAGCAGGGGCTGAAGGGGAGGAATCCCCGAACCCACTGTTGCCCGCAACATACGACATCGTTTGGTCGATCGTCTGTGTCGTGATCATCGGCTTCCTGTTCTGGAAGTACGTCGTACCGCGTTTCCAGACGGTTCTCGCCGAGCGTTCCGAGCTCATCGAAGGCGGAATCAAGAAGGCCGAGCAGGCGCAGGCCGAGGCCAAGGCTGCTCTCGAGCAGTACCACGCTCAGCTGGCCGACGCACGTTCCGAGGCCGCGCAGATCCGCGAGGAAGCGCGTACCCAGGGGCAGGCCATTCTTGCCGAGATGAAGGAAAAGGCGCAGGAGGAAAGCGACCGGATCGTGGCCGCAGGCCACAATCAGCTCGTTGCTCAGCGTCAGCAGATCGTCACCGAACTTCGTGGAGATCTGGGACGCACGGCCGTCGAACTCGCGGAGAAGGTCATCGGAGAGCAGCTGTCCGACGACGCGAAGCGTTCCAGTTCGATCGATCGCTTCCTCAACGAGCTGGATTCCGTCACCGCGGACTCCGCATCCGGAAAGTGAGTCGAACCATGTACGCAACTTCTCGTGAGTCACTCGCCCGTACGCGGTCGGTTGCCCACGAAGCTCTGGGGTCCGCGTCGGATGGCGAGGCAACAGCTATCGCTGCTCAGACCGGTGCCGAGTTGTTCGCCGTCGTCGAGACTCTCGACGCGCAGCGCACGTTGCGTACCGCTCTTGCCGACTCGTCGGTCGAGGGCGTTCGGCGAAGCGATCTGGCCGGAGAGGTCTTCTCCGGCCAGGTGTCGAGTGCAACGGCAACGATCGTCAAGGCCGCTGCCGGCGAAAGCTGGTCCAACGCCCGTGACCTGCTGAACTCTCTTGTCGAGCTTGGACGCGAAGCTCTGCTCCGCGCTGCGGCCGATCAGGATCAGCTGGACACGGTCGAGGACGAGTTGTTCCGACTGGGACGCATCGTGGCCGGCAACCCGCAGCTCGAGCAGGCCCTGTCGGATCGCTCGAAGCCGTCGCAGGCCAAGCGCGAACTGCTCGGTCGTCTGCTCTACGGCAAGGTCACGGCAGTCACCGAGGCGCTCGCAGTTCAGGCTGTGACGCGTCCCCGCAAGGCGGCCCCCGCGGACGTGCTGAACGGACTGGCAGATCTGGCCGCCGAACAGCGTGACCGTGCGGTTGCACACGTACGCAGCGCAGCCCCACTGAGCGACAGTCAGCTCGAGAAGCTGACCGCAACCTTGACCCGCACGTACGGCAAGCAGGTCACGGTGCACGTAGAGGTCGATACCGAACTGCTCAGCGGACTTGTCGTTCGTATCGGCGACGAGGTCATCGACGGTAGCGGGGCAGGCCGCCTCGCTGCATTGCGAAAGACGCTCAAATAGTCCGACACGGACACAGTAACGAGACGAATCGCCTCGGCATTCGAGGCTTTTCATACCGCGATCATTCGAAGGAAGAGCAGGAAACACTATGGCGGAGCTGACGATCTCCTCCGACGAGATCCGTAGCGCGATCGATAACTTCACCGCGAGCTACTCACCGGAGTCTTCCCGCGAGGAGGTCGGCACGGTTACGGACACGAGCGACGGAATCGCTCACGTGTCCGGATTGCCGTCGGCGATGTCCAACGAACTGCTGGAATTCCCCGGCGGAGTCCTCGGTGTCGCGCTGAACCTGGATGCCACCGAAATCGGTGCCGTCATCCTCGGTGACTACGAGCACATCGAAGAGGGCCAGGAAGTCAAGCGCACCGGAGACGTGCTGTCGGTCCCCGTGGGCGACGGCTACCTCGGCCGCGTCGTGGACCCCCTGGGCAAGCCCATCGACGGCCTCGGCGACATCGAGTCCTCCGAGACCCGCGCCCTCGAGCTGCAGGCTGCCTCGGTGCTCGAGCGTCAGCCCGTCGAGGAGCCGCTGCAGACCGGTATCAAGGCCATCGACGCCATGACCCCGATCGGCCGTGGCCAGCGCCAGCTCATCATCGGCGACCGCAAGACCGGCAAGACCGCCGTCTGCATCGACGCGATCCTGAACCAGAAGGCCAACTGGGAGAGCGGCGACGAGAAGAAGCAGGTTCGCTGCATCTACGTCGCCATCGGCCAGAAGGGCTCCACGATCGCAGGCGTCAAGGCTGCGCTCGAAGAGCAGGGCGCACTCGAATACACGACCATCGTCGCGGCCCCCGCGTCCGATTCGGCCGGCTTCAAGTGGCTCGCTCCGTACACCGGCTCGGCGATCGGCCAGCACTGGATGTACCAGGGCAAGCACGTCCTCATCGTGTTCGACGATCTGACCAAGCAGGCCGAGGCATACCGCGCCATCTCACTGCTGCTGCGTCGCCCGCCGGGCCGCGAGGCATACCCCGGTGACGTCTTCTACTTGCACTCCCGCCTGCTGGAGCGCTCGGCAAAGCTGTCCGACGAGCTCGGTGGCGGATCGTTGACGGCTCTGCCGATCATCGAGACCAAGGCCAACGACGTCTCGGCGTACATCCCGACCAACGTCATCTCCATCACCGACGGCCAGGTCTTCCTGGAGTCGGACCTCTTCAACAAGGGTGTCCGTCCCGCTATCAACGTGGGTATCTCGGTTTCCCGAGTCGGCGGTGCCGCGCAGACCAAGGGCATGAAGAAGGTCTCCGGATCTCTTCGCCTCGAGCTCGCTCAGTTCCGTGAGCTCGAAGCCTTCTCCGCGTTCGCTTCCGACCTCGATGCGGCCTCCAAGGCTCAGCTCGAGCGCGGCGCTCGCCTGGTGGAACTGCTCAAGCAGGATCAGTACGCACCGGTCGCCGTCGAGGATCAGATCGTGTCGATCTGGCTCGCCGGACAGGGCACGTACGACTCCGTCCCGGTCGGCGACGTTCGCCGCTTCGAGACCGAGCTGCTCGAGGATCTGCACCGCAACGCCAGCGGCGTCTACGACAGCATTGCCGGTGGCAAGGCTCTCGACGACGACAACCAGAAGGCACTGACCGAGGCGACCGAGAAGTTCAAGGCGGGCTTCGTGGACTCGGACGGCAACCGCGTCGTCAACGAGGCCGAGGCAGACACTCTGAATGCCGACGAGGTCAGCCAGGAGCAGGTCAACGTCACCCGCAAGACAGTCAGCAAGTAGGCCGGCGATGACAGGTGACAAGACGAGCACAGAAGGGAGCGTGAACAGCTAGATGGCAAGCATTCTCGAGCTTCGCTCCCGCATCAAGTCGGTCAACTCGACGAAGAAGATCACCAAAGCACAAGAGTTGATCGCAACATCGCGAATCACCAAGGCGCAGGCCCGCGTTGCCGCATCGAAGCCGTACGCGGAAGAGATCACCAAGGTGCTCTCCGCATTGGCCAGTGCATCGAGCTCGCTCGATCACCCGTTGCTCAACGAGCGACCCGAGCCCAAGCGTGCCGCAGTTCTGGTCGTGACCAGTGACCGCGGTATGTGTGGTGGCTACAACTCCAACGTCCTCAAGGAATCGGAGGAGCTGTTCCAGCTCCTCCGCTCCGAGGGCAAGGATCCGGTCATCTACGTGCTCGGCGCAAAAGGCCTGGGCTACTACACCTTCCGCGAGCGGGACGTGAAGGGTGCCTGGACCGGCTTCTCCCAGGAACCCGGCTACGCCGACGCAGCGAAGGCCAGTAAGCATCTGGTCGAGCTGTTCATGGCGGGCTCGGGCACCGAGGTCGACGCTCCCAACGGTGAAGGCACCGTCGAGGGCGTGGACGAGTTGCACATCGTCTACACCCGCTTCGTGTCGATGCTCACGCAGAAGCCCGAAGTTCGCCGGATGGCACCACTCGAAATCTCGTACACAGACGAGGAATTCGAGATGGGTGCGGACGCATTGACCGACTCGCCGACCGCAGATGTGCAGGCACAGTACGAGTTCGAGCCGGAGGCAGGCACTCTGCTCTCGGCGCTGCTGCCCAAGTACATCAGCACCAGGATCTACGCGTCGTTGCTCGATGCAGCAGCGTCGGAGTCCGCGGCGCGTCGTACTGCCATGAAGGCAGCGACGGACAATGCGAACGAATTGGTCGAGACCCTGAGCCGTCAGGCCAACCAGGCTCGGCAGGCCCAGATCACCCAGGAAATCAGCGAAATCGTCGGTGGCGCCAACGCGTTGGCCGACAGCGCAGGAAGTGACTAAGCAATGACCGCAGCAGTAGCCCAAGAGAACGCGAGCGGAGCGGACACTCAGTCCGGCCGTGTCGTTCGGGTCATCGGCCCCGTTGTGGACGTCGAGTTCCCGCGCGGCTCGATTCCCGCACTGTTCAACGCCCTCAACGCAGAGATCACTCTGCCGACCGTGGCCAAGACCCTGACGCTCGAGGTAGCACAGCACCTCGGCGACAACTTGGTTCGCACCATCTCGATGCAGCCGACCGACGGCCTCGTCCGCGGCACCGCTGTCGTCGACTCGGGCAAGCCGATCTCGGTTCCCGTCGGCGACGTCGTCAAGGGCCACGTCTTCAACGCCCTCGGTGACTGCTTGGACACCCCCGGACTCGGCCGCGACGGCGAGCAGTGGGGCATCCACCGCAAGCCCCCAGCCTTCGACCAGCTCGAGGGCAAGACCGAGATCCTCGAGACCGGTATCAAGGTCATCGACCTTCTCACCCCGTACGTCAAGGGCGGCAAGATCGGACTGTTCGGTGGCGCCGGTGTCGGCAAGACCGTGCTGATCCAGGAAATGATCACCCGTATCGCACGTGAGTTCTCGGGCACCTCGGTGTTCGCAGGCGTCGGCGAGCGCACTCGTGAGGGCACCGACCTTCACCTCGAGATGGAAGAAATGGGCGTCCTTCAGGACACCGCCCTCGTCTTCGGCCAGATGGACGAGCCGCCGGGCACGCGCATGCGCGTCGCTCTGTCTGCACTGACCATGGCGGAGTACTTCCGCGATGTGCAGGGTCAGGACGTGTTGCTCTTCATCGACAACATCTTCCGGTTCACGCAGGCAGGTTCGGAGGTGTCGACCCTTCTCGGTCGTATGCCCTCGGCCGTGGGCTACCAGCCCACGCTGGCGGACGAGATGGGTGAGCTCCAGGAGCGCATCACCTCGACCCGTGGACGCTCGATCACCTCGCTGCAGGCGATCTACGTTCCCGCCGACGACTACACCGACCCGGCACCGGCAACGACGTTCGCGCACCTCGATGCGACGACCGAGCTCTCACGTCCGATCTCGCAGATGGGTATCTACCCCGCTGTGGACCCGCTGAGCTCCACCTCCCGCATCCTCGAGCCCGGCATCGTCGGTGCGGAGCACTTCCGCGTCGCCAACGAGGTCAAGCGGATTCTGCAGAAGTACAAGGAACTGCAGGACATCATCGCCATCCTCGGTATGGACGAGCTTCAGGAAGAGGACAAGGTTCTGGTCGGTCGCGCACGCCGCCTCCAGAAGTTCCTCGGCCAGAACTTCATCGTTGCCGAGAAGTTCACCGGTGAGGCCGGTTCGGTCGTGTCGCTCTCCGACACCATCGAGGCGTTCGACAAGGTCACCAAGGGTGAGTACGACCACCTTCCCGAGCAGGCCTTCAACAGCTGTGGCGGTCTCGACGATGTCGAGGCAGCCGCGAAGAAGATGGCCGGAAAGTAGACCGACGTGACTTCTTCCGAGAAGAGCGGCATGGAGGTCTCTCTGGTCGCTGTGGAGCAGAAACTGTGGTCCGGCACCGCGACCATCGTCAGTGCTCAGACCACCGAAGGTGAGATCGGCATCATGTTGGGCCACGAGCCTGTCCTCGGCCAGTTGGTCGAGGCGGGCACGGTGTCGATCACGACGACCGATGGCGAAAAGATCATCGCCGCCGTCCACGGTGGATTTCTGTCGGTGACGGGCAAGACGGTGACCGTGCTGGCGGAGTCGGCTGATTTCGCCGACGACATCGATGTGGAAGCGGCACGGTCCGTAGTGGCAGAGAACGGCGACGACCTCGAGGCCATTGCGGTGGCCAAGGGACGTATCCGCGCTGTCGAGCGGTCCTAGGTTCACGAGAAGCCGCGACGAGACCTGCGATGCACACCGGACTGATTGCTCTGATCATTCTGGTTGTGCTGCTCGCAGGGCTTGTCGCGGCTTTTGCGTATCGTCTGACGGTTCTTCGCCGCGGAGGTACGGCGGCGATCATGAGGGTGCTTCCGTCCGATGGCGGTAGCGGATGGCGTCACGGCATCATTCGGTACGGCGACAACACTCTGGTGTTCTTCAAGCTGTCGAGTCTGCGCCCGGGACCTGATCACCGTCTGGGCAGACAAGATATTCACGTGGGTGATCGGCGTGCACCGCAGGACACCGAGTTCGACATCATGACACCGGACATCGCTGTTCTGGAATTGACGGACAGCGGCAAGAACTTCGAGATCGCGCTCGACAGAAGCGCTTTGACCGCATTTCTGTCCTGGGTCGAATCCCGACCGTCCGGCCGCTCGCGTCGCAGACGGCCGGCGGCGTGATCAGCTCTCGTCAGTAGCGGCGGATTCTCCGGTAGTCCGACTCGACCCCGGTACCCACTGAACGTCGCCCTCGGGATTGGCGTACCGACTCAGAATGAACAACAGGTCCGAGAGCCGATTGAGGTATTTCGCCGGGAGCGCGCTTGTCGACTCCGGGCTTGCATGAACCGCAGCCCATGCCGATCGTTCAGCGCGTCGGGCCACGGTTCGCGACACGTGCAGCAGTGCGCCCAATGGTGTTCCGCCCGGCAGGATGAACGACGTCAACGCGGGCAATTCGTCGTTGAATTCGTCGCACCAGGCCTCGAGGCGGTCGACATAACTCTGATCGATCCTCAGCGGTGGATATTCCGGATCGTCGACGACGGGCGTCGAGAGGTCGGCCCCGGCGTCGAACAGGTCGCTCTGGATGGTTCGGATGACCGCATGCACAGATTCGGACGGGTTGCCCAGTGCCAGAACCACTCCGAGGCTCGCATTGGTCTCGTCGCAGTCCGCGTACGCAATCAGGCGTTCGTCGTTCTTGGAGACCCGGGAGAAGTCGCTCAGTCCAGTGGTCCCGTCGTCGCCGGTTCTGGTGTAAATACGGGTGAGATGGACGGCCATGCCGGCTACGGTACCGCGCGGGTGTCGGTCGGTGCCGCTGGCTACGCTGTCGAAGTGAGCGAACGTTTCTTGGTCAACGGTGGTAACCGCCTCGTCGGTGAGGTGGCGGTCGGCGGCGCGAAAAACAGCGTCCTCAAACTGATGGCTGCCGCGCTGCTTGCCGAAGGCACCAGCACGATCACCAATTGCCCCGACATCCTGGATGTGCCGTTGATGGCAGAGGTGCTGCGTGGGCTCGGCTGTGAGGTCGACCTCGAGGGTTCGGTCGTTCACATCACCACCCCGGCCATGCCCAAGTATCACGCCGATTTTGCGGCCGTCCGTCAGTTCCGAGCGTCGGTGTGCGTGTTGGGCCCGCTGGTAGCGCGATGTAAAAGGGCTGTCGTAGCCCTGCCGGGTGGTGACGCCATCGGTTCACGACCCCTCGACATGCACCAGTCCGGCCTGCAGCTGCTGGGAGCACGCAGCGAAATTCAGCACGGATGCGTCGTCGCCGAAGCCGATGAGTTGCGCGGCGCGAATATCCGGTTGGCTTTCCCGTCCGTAGGAGCGACCGAGAACATCTTGATGGCGGCAGTGCTCGCCACCGGTGAGACCGTGATCGACAACGCGGCACGCGAACCGGACATCGTCGATGTGTGCAACATGCTCAACGAGATGGGTGCCGACGTCCGGGGCGCCGGCACGTCGACACTCACCATTCGCGGAGTCAGCGCGCTGAAGCCGACCACTCATCGGGTCATCGGCGATCGGATCGTGGCTGCTACGTGGGGGATTGCCGCTGCTATGACCCGAGGGGATGTCCGAGTGCGGGGGGTCAACCCCAAGCACCTGTCGCTCGTGTTGGACAAACTGCGGTCTGCCGGTGCCGAGGTGACCAGCGAGCCGGACGGCTTTCGCGTCGTTCAGCGCGAACGGCCACGAGCGGTGAACTTCGCGACGTTGCCGTACCCCGGGTTTCCGACGGATCTTCAGCCAATGGCAATCGGGCTTGCGACCGTCGCCGACGGGACGTCGATGATCACCGAGAACGTGTTCGAGGCGCGCTTCCGGTTCGTCGAGGAAATGATCCGACTGGGCGCTGACGCTCGTACCGATGGCCACCATGCCGTGGTGCGCGGTGTGCCGCAGCTGTCCAGTGCACCGGTGTGGTCGTCCGACATTCGGGCCGGGGCCGGGCTGGTGCTTGCCGGTCTGGTAGCCGACGGAACGACCGAGGTACACGACGTGTACCACATCGACAGGGGCTATCCACGATTCGTGGAAAATCTGACTGCTCTCGGAGGGAGCATCGAGCGGGTCAGCTGATCAGTCTCTTGTCGAGGGCGTCGACCAGCACACGCAGGGCGCGATCGAATCGATCGTCCGCTACCGAGCCGTAGCCGACGACGATCCCACCCTCTGTGGTCGGCGACCGCGTCGAGTGCTCGAGGGTGGGCAGGTCGATCCCGTTCGCTGCGCAGTCGGCAGCGACGTCGCGCGCCACCTCGGTGTCGAGCACGAGAACTGTATGCAGCCCGGCACCGACACCCCGAAGCTCGCCGAATCGAGAGAGCGCGGCGGCCACGACGCGGTCACGTGCCCGATAGATCCGACGCGCGGTGCGTACGGATCGGTCCCATTCGCCGTCGCGTAGCAGTGAGCTCATGGCGTGCTGGATGGGAACCGATGGGTAGTCGCCGATTGCGCGACGTGTTTCGGTGATGCGCTCGACCATCGACGGGGGAGCCACCATCCATCCGAGTCGCACCCCGGCACCCAACGTCTTCGATACGGTTCCCAAGTAGACTGCGCGGTCCGGAACGAGCTCGGTGACTGTAGGCAAAGGCGCTATGCCGTAACGGAATTCGGAATCGTAGTCGTCTTCGATGATGGTCGATCCGGTACTCCGTGCCCAGTCCGCCAGTGCGCGCCTGCGACCGATGGGCATGAGCCCGCCGGTGGGGTATTGGTGTGAGGGGGTGACATAGACGGCAGGGGTCCTCGGGGGTGCAGATTCGAGTTCTTCGACCACAAGGCCTTCACGGTCGACGGGGACATCGTGAACGGACCACCTGCGGTGCGTCGCGAGGGCGGCGGCAGATCGATATCCCGGATTCTCCAGTGCGAGAACATGTTCGACACCTACGTTCGCTGAGAGGGCACCCAGTATCAGGTCGAGACCGTGAATGCTTCCCGTGGTCACGACGATCGAATCCGCGGTGGTGTGCAGTCCGCGTGCACGGCCCAGCAGATCCGCGATACGTGTTCTCAAGTCGAGCAAACCTGCCGGATCGGGGTAGTCGCCGGGCGGGGGCGATGCGCCGACATCTCGCCAGGCCCGCTTCCACGCTTGGGACGCGCGAGGAGGAGTCCACGGTATTCCGGGTCGGAGTGAAATGCGCTGAGCAACCGGTGGGTCTTGGGCTCGGCGCGGGCTTCGGTGCGATCGAACGGCATGCGGAACATCTCGGACGTAATTACCGGATCCGCGACGTGCGTCGAGCCATCCCTCGGCCACGAGTTGCTCGTACGCCTTCTCCACCACCGCGCGAGCCAAGCCCACTTCGGCGGAAAGCGCTCTGGTACTGGGCAATCGGGCACCGGGCCCAAGCTCACCGCGATCGATGGCCGCGCGGATACCGTCGGCTACCTGAACGGGCAACGTACGACGGTCGGCGCGATCGACAGCGATCGACAGCGAATTCGGCGGCAAGGTCATCCTGTGTCACACCTGTCCAGGGAGGTAAGTGGCCTAGCAAAGTTTCGATCTATTGGACCATGACAGTGAGCCAACCGAGCGGAATCCTGTAGTCATGACAACTGACGAGGCCCTCCTGTCCCCGACGCCCAGAACCACGGTGATCCGTGGTCGGCAGCGCGCTCGAGCTGAGCGATCGGCACTGCTGGACGTTCTCGGCTCGGCTCGGCTCTGCCATCTGGGCGTAGTGGTGGACAACGTGCCGCGTGTGCTTCCGACCGTGTTCGGTGTGGATCCGGACGGCCCGGACAGGGCTGGAACTCTGTACCTGCACGGCTCGGTCGCCTCTCGCAGCCTGATCGAGGCTCCGGCGCAGGACATCTGCGTGACGGTCACCGTCGTCGACGGGCTGGTCCTGGCTCGATCCGCGTTCCATCACTCGATGAACTATCGAAGTGCGGTCGTGGTTGGGCTGCCGCGTCGAGTGGAGGACGAACAGGAGCGAATTCGCGCTTTGGACGCAATAGTCGATCAGGTCGTTCCCGGTAGAAGTGCACACCTGCGTGCGCATACGAGGAAAGAACTTGCAGCGACCAGTGTGCTGGCGCTGCCGCTGTACGAGGCTTCGGTGAAGGCGCGTGCCGGCGGACCGGTCGACGACGACTCCGACATTGCCGCCGGGGGAGTGTGGGCGGGTGTAGTTCCCATCGGTGAAAGCGTCGGGCGTGCAGTACGTGCCGACGACCTGGAACCACACCTTGCGCTACCCGATCATGTCTTCGCGTTGTCTCGGCCCTGAAACTCGTATTACCGGCATTTCCTGCAAATATGGTGGGCGTCACACGACAAGATTTGCCGGCCGTACCGAGCAGGGTGGAGCGCGTGTGGGCTCGGACCTGCGCAGATGCCCGCAACGTCTCGATTCACCAGCGGATTTGCACGCGTGGGGTTGGTGGCGTAACTTTTGTCGAGTCAGAGCGACGGACACCGACCCGGTCTTCACGGACAGGGTGAACGAGGTTGGACGTGTGGCTCGGCAGGTTTTATCCCCCAAGAGTCGGGCCTTGTGTCCGAGACCAAGCTGGGATAGGCTGGAACAGTTGCCCTTGAGGCCTTCGGACTGTGTGTTCGTGGGGTTCGAGTGTGTGCGTGTTCTTTGAGAACTCAACAGTGTGTCGATGAATGTCAGTGCCGAATTTTTGTTTGGTGAAAGCATTCGATGTATCAGCCATCCGCTTGT
>NZ_NPFX01000013.1:0-75042 GCF_002259335.1 Rhodococcus sp. 14-2483-1-1
ACGACCTCGTTGGGGCCGGGATCGGGGATGGTGATCGTCTCGATGGAGACGGGTGCGCCCTTGCTCTTGGCGACGACGGCGCGGACCTGCTGCGGCATGGTGGATGCTCCTGGGAGTAGTTGAGCAGCGGCGTTCGACGTCGCTACAGGTGTTGGAATCAAGTTAATATATCAGTTACCGGACAGTATCGAATGTTAAATGCGAGTATCGAATTCGGTTCGGGTGTCGCGCGTTCACTTGAGTGTTCCCAGGTAAGAGCCCATGTTCGGTAAAGAATTAGCGTGTCGAATGCATCGATGCGCCGTGCCATCTCTTGACATAGCCCTCGGGTCGGCTCAGTCTTGTTCGAGTTCAAGCAAATCGAAGTTGCGCAGAGAGCAACGCGTCGCGCATCTATCCGACCATCCACGCTGCGTGCACGGGCGACATACCTATTCGGCGAGAGCCGGAGGGAGAACGATGTGACAACGAACAGCAAACCCCGGGGCGACAAGACTCGGGTCGCGTCACCCGAAGAACATGCCCCTCATCAGTACGGCCCCCTCGAGGTCTATCACCACGGAGAGGAGGGCAAACCGCGCACCGACAAGGTGGTGTTCGGTATCACCGCCGCCATCGTCATCGCGATTCTGACGTGGGGCATCCTCGGCACCGAGAGCATGAAGTCCGTCAACGCGTCCGTACTGGACTGGGTGGTGACGAACGTCGGCTGGCTGTTCATCTTCTCGGCCACCGGGTTCGTGATCTTCGCGCTGTGGCTCGCGCTCAGCCGATACGGAAAGATTCCGCTCGGCAAAGACGGCGAGAAGCCCGAATTCAACACTGTCAGCTGGATCGCGATGATGTTCAGCGCCGGCATGGGAATCGGCTTGATCTTCTGGGGAGTGGCCGAGCCGCTCACTCACTTCGTCACCCCACCGCCCGGAATCACCGATTCGACTGTGGGAACTGCGCTTTCGACGGCCATCTTCCACTGGGGATTGCACCCGTGGTCGATGTACGCCGTGGTCGGATTGTCCATCGCCTACGGCACGTATCGGATGGACCGCAAGCAGCTCATCAGCTCCTCGTTCATTCCGCTGATCGGTCGTCACGCCGAGGGCCCCATCGGCAAGGTCATCGATATTCTGGCGATCTTCGCCACGATGTTCGGCACCGCGGCGTCCCTCGGTCTCGGTGCACTCCAGATCGGTTCGGGAATCGAGGTTCTCGGCTGGGTCAACCAAGCGGGGACGCTTCTGCTCGTCGCCGTCGTCGCCATCCTGACGCTCGCGTTCGTGGCCTCGGCAGTGTCGGGGATCTCCAAGGGAATTCAGTGGCTCTCCAACATCAACATGGTGCTGGCCCTCGTGCTCGCGTTGTTCGTGTTCGTTCTCGGGCCGACGGTGCTGATCCTGAACCTGCTGCCCACCACCCTCGGTGACTATGCCGCGCACATCGCCGGCATGTCGGCGCGTTCGGCTGCATCCGGTGGTCCCGAGACCGAGTCCTGGCTCTCGTCCTGGACGATCTTCTACTGGGCGTGGTGGATCTCGTGGACCCCCTTCGTCGGAATGTTCCTCGCTCGCATCAGTCGTGGCCGCACCATCCGTCAGTTCGTCATCGGCGTCATTCTCATCCCGACGTCGGTGAGCTTGGTCTGGTTCTCGATCTTCGGTGGAGCCGCAATCGGCGAGCAGCAGAAGGGAACCGAAGACCTGGTGGCCCTCGGTAAGCCGGAATCGCAGTTGTTCGCGGTTCTCGACCACTTCCCGTTGGCCGGCATCTCGTCCGTGCTGGTGATGGTGTTGGTCGGCATCTTCTTCGTCAGTGGGGCCGATGCCGCCTCGATCGTGATGGGCACCCTGTCGCAACGCGGCACCCTGGATCCGTCCCGTGGGGTCGTCGCCTTCTGGGGTGTGGTCACCGGTGGCATCGCGATCCTGATGCTGTGGACGGGAGGTTCGGACGCCCTCAACGGGTTGCAGACGATGACCATCATCGTGGCGGCACCGTTCGTGTTGGTGATGATCGGTACGTGCGTCTCGCTCTACAAGGACGTCACGAACGACCCGTTCGTCGTCAAGAACCCCAAGGCTCCGCCGAAAGTGAAGTCCGACAAGTGATGTGAGCCGTCGGTGCGGGACGCGTACACACGTGTCCCGCACCATCGGTATTTCGGGGGTTGACCGAAACAATCCCTGCCCATACTCTTGATATATCAATCTATGGTTAGTTGTCGTGCAGGCCGTCGATCGTCTCGGCCGAGCTCCATCTCTCCACCCCGATACGGAAGGACCACCATGGGTTCACCGAGAGTTGTCATCATCGGCGCCGGCATAGTCGGTACCAACGTGGCCGACGAGCTCACCGCACGCGGTTGGGATCGCATCACCGTGCTCGATCAGGGGCCGCTCCCTCTCACGGGTGGATCCACCTCGCACGCACCGGGTCTGGTGTTCCAGACCAATGCGTCCAAGACGATGACCGAACTCGCCCGGTACACCGTCGAGAAGTTCATGGGCCTGGAAGTGGACGGGCAATGGTGTTTCAACCAGCTCGGGGGTCTCGAGGTGGCAACCACCGAGGAGCGACTGGCCGACCTGCACCGCAAGCAGGGTTGGGCCACGTCCTGGGGAATCGAGGGGTCGGTCATCGACCCGTCCGAATGCGCCAAACTGCACCCGCTGCTGGATCGTTCGCGTGTTCTCGGCGGTCTGTACGTCGAGACGGACGGACTCGCCAAAGCGTCCCGCGCCGTCGTGGCACTGACCCGACGCGCAGAATCGCGTGGAGCCGTCTTCCGCGGTTCCACGAAGGTCATCGGTATCGAACAGACGGGTGGACGAGTCACCGGTGTGGCAACCGATCAGGGCGTGATCGAAGCCGACATCGTGGTGTCGTGCGCCGGCTTCTGGGGACCCGATGTGGGCGAACTGGTCGGCATGAAGGTTCCGCTGCTGCCTCTGGCGCACCAGTACGCCAAGACCGACCAGATCCCGGAACTGGTGGGACGCAACACCGAAGCGGCCGAGGCAGGCTTCCCCATTCTCCGCCATCAGGATCAGGATCTGTACTTCCGCGAGCACGTCGACCGTCTCGGAATCGGCAGCTACGCCCACCGCCCGATGCCTGTCGACACCAAGACCCTGCCCGGCGGAGACGGTGTGTCCGACGAGGCGATGCCGTCCATGCTCGACTTCACTCAGGAGGATTTCGCCCCGTCGTGGGAGCAGTCCAAGCTGCTGCTACCGTGCCTCGAGACCGCCAAGATCGACCACGGCTTCAACGGAGTCTTCTCGTTCACGCCGGATGGCGGACCGCTGCTCGGTGAGTCCCCGGACGTCAAGGGATTCTGGATCGCCGAGGCCGTATGGGTCACGCACTCGGCCGGAGTCGGCAGGGCCATCGCGCAGTTGCTGGTCGACGGACGCTCCGAGGTGGAACTGCACGGATGCGACGTCAACCGCTTCGAGGACTTCCAACTCGATCCCGCGTACGTCAGCGAAACCTCGCAGCAGAACTTCGTCGAGATCTACGACGTCCTGCATCCCTCGCAGCCGCGGTTGTCCCCGCGTGATGTTCGGGTCAGTCCCTTCAACGCGCGGCAGCATCAACTCGGTGCCGTGTTCCTCGAAGGCGGCGGGTGGGAACGCCCCCACTGGTACGAGTCCAATGCCGATCTGGTGCAACAGCTTCCCGCCGAGTGGCAGCCGCCGAAGCGGGACGAGTGGGCATCGATGTTCCATTCGCCCATCGCCGCGGCCGAGGCGTGGAAGACCCGCACGTCCGTCGCCATGTACGACATGACCCCGCTCAAGCGGCTGCGTGTGCGCGGCCCCGGTGCGCTGGCCCTGCTCGAAGGATTGACGTCCGGCAAGATGGACAAGACCGTCGGGGCCGTCACGTACACCCTTGCGCTCGACGAGAAGGGCGGCGTGCGGAGCGATCTCACTGTTGCGCGGTTGTCGGCCGACGAATTCCAGGTCGGTGCCAACGGCAATCTCGACTTCGACTACCTGCGCCGCGAAGCGCCGAGCGACGGTAGCGTCACCGTCGACGACATCACCGGCTCCACCTGCTGCATCGGTCTGTGGGGTCCGCACGCCCGCGAGGTCGTCGAGAAGCTGACTCAGGACGACTTCTCCAACGAGAACTTCAAGTACTTCCGCTGCAAGCAGGTTCGGATCGGGGGAGTGCCCGTCACTGCGATGCGGCTGTCGTACGTGGGCGAGCTCGGGTGGGAGCTGTACACCACTGCCGATTACGGTCAGCGACTGTGGGACATGTTGTGGCAGGCCGGTTCCGAGTTCGGCATCATCGCAGGCGGGCGCGCTGCGTTCAACAGTCTGCGCATGGAGAAGGGCTATCGGTCGTGGGGTTCGGACATGACCACCGAACACAACCCCTACGAGGCCGGCCTCGGCTTCGCGGTGCGCCCGCAGAAGGGTGAATTCCGCGGCCGCGACGCCGTCCTCGAGATGTCCGACGACACCGTCTCGAAGAAGTTGGTCTGCCTGAAGATCGACGACGGCACGTCGGTGGTGCTCGGCCACGAGCCCGTCCTGGTGGACGGCGAACCCGCCGGTTACGTCACCAGCGCCTCGTTCGGGCACACCGTCGGTGCGCCGATCGCCTACGCCTGGGTGCCGGCGCGGAGTGCAGAACCCGGTGCAGCAGTACAGATTCGATACTTCGATCGGCTCGTGTCCGCCACCGTCGTGGCCGAGCCTCTCGTCGACCCCGAGATGGCCAAGATCCGCAGCTGACGACCCACCAGTACCAGGAGATTCGATGACCGAGAACTTCACCCTCACGCTCAGCTGCGGACAGCGGCCGGGCATCGTGCGGGCCGTCAGTGCGTTCCTCTTCGACAACGACTGCGACATCGCCGAACACCAGCAGTTCGACGACTCGACGGACGGCTCGTTCTTCCTTCGCACGTCGTTCGTGGCCAGCCGCACCACCGATATCGAACAGTTGACCGAGAGCTTCCGGGAGGTGGCCGATCGATTCTCGATGATGTACACCTTCAACGGCTGCAGTCAGCCCCGCGTGCTGGTCATGGTCTCCAAGATGGGGCACTGCCTCAACGACCTCATCTTCCGGTGGCGCTCACAGAATCTCGGCGGAGAACTGGTGGCCGTGGTCAGCAACCACGAAGTGCTGCGGCCGATGGCCGAGGCCGCCGGGCTGCCGTTCGTCCACGTTCCCGTCACCCCGGGCACCAAGGCCGAGGCCGAGCAGCGTCTGCTGGACCTCGTCGCCGAGTACGAGGTGGACCTGGTGGTGCTGGCCCGGTACATGCAGGTGCTCTCCGACGAGACGTGTCGAGCGTTGCACGGCAAGGCAATCAACATCCACCACTCCTTCCTGCCCGGCTTCAAGGGCGCGAAGCCCTACCACCAGGCCTTCGACCGGGGCGTCAAGCAGGTCGGTGCGACGGCGCACTACGTCACACCCGATCTCGACGAGGGCCCGATCATCGAGCAACAGGTCATTCGCATCGACCACACTCACGACCCGTCTCGTCTGGCCACCGTCGGACAGGACGCCGAGGCACTCGCACTCTCGCGGGCAGTCCGCTGGCACTGTGAGAATCGCGTCCTGTTGCACGGACACCGGACGGTCATCTTCAGCTGAGCCGACACACACGAGGGGCCCGTACCGAATCGGTACGGGCCCCTCGCATGTGAAGAGGGCGAACCTCACACCCTTTCTGCCGAGTGCGCGCTGGTTCCCTCTGTAGAGAATCGGCGCGCACCCTCGAAAAGGGGTGTGAGGTCCCCGGGGTCTAGCACTCCACGCTCTAGCACTCCACGAAGTTGACCGGCACGTTGATCGCGAGTCCACCGCTGGAGGTCTCCTTGTATTTCGAGTGCATGTCTGCCCCCGTGGAGCGCATGGTTTCGATCACCTGGTCCAGGCTGACGCGATGAGTACCGTTACCGCGCAACGCCATACGAGCTGCATTGATCGCCTTACCGGCGGAGATCGCGTTGCGTTCGATACACGGAATCTGAACCAGCCCGCCGATGGGGTCGCACGTGAGACCGAGGCTGTGTTCCATGGCGATCTCGGCGGCGTTCTCCACCTGTTCGGGTGTGCCGCCCAGTACCTCGGCCAGGCCGGCTGCGGCCATCGACGCAGCCGAACCCACCTCACCCTGGCAGCCCACTTCGGCACCGGAGATCGACGCCATCTCCTTGTACAGCGACCCGATCGCGCCGGCGGTGAGCAGAAAGCGCACTGTGCTGCCATCGGGATCGGCGACCCCGTTGGCGGTGTAGCGAGTGGCGTAGTGCAGCACGGCCGGGATGATGCCGGCCGCGCCGTTGGTGGGGGCTGTCACGATTCGCCCGCCCGACGCGTTCTCCTCGTTGACCGCGAGCGCGACGAGATTGACCCAGTCCTCGGCGAATTCGCTCGAGCGGTGCGGATCCTCGGCGTCGAGTCGCAGGAACCAGTCCCTCGCTCGGCGTCGCACTTCGAGTGCGCCCGGGAGATAGCCGTCGCGGGAGATGCCGCGAACCTCGCACTCGACCATGACGTCTCGGATGTGCAGCAGCCCATCTCGTATCTCGTCGAGCGTGCGGCGTTCGAGCTCGACCTCGGTCATGACGTCACTGATGCTGCAGCGTCGTCGTTCACAGAGCTGGAGCAGTTCCTTGGCCGACGCGAATCCGTTCGCGGAGGCGACCGGCGCGACGGCCTCGACGCTTTCGGCCTCCGTCACCACGAAGCCGCCGCCGACCGAGAAGTAGGTCTCGGTGTGCAGTTCGGTCGAATCCGGCGCGCGAGCAGTCAGTTTCATCCCGTTGGGGTGGAACGGCAAGACCGTCAGCGGGCGCAGCACGATGTCGTCCACCGCGAGGTCGATCTCGCGGGCACCGCCGAACAGAATGCGCCCGGTGGCCGCCATCGACGCTTGCCGCTGTTCCATCACCTCGGTGGAAATGGTCTCGGGCAGTAGTCCTTCCAATCCGAGCAGCACTGCGGTCATGGTGCCGTGTCCCGCTCCGGTCGCGGCCAGCGAACCGTACAGGTCCACGGCCACCTCACGAACGTCTTCGAAGGCGGACATGGTGCGCAGATCGTCGACGAACCGAGCGGCCGCACGCATCGGACCGACCGTGTGGGAACTCGAGGGTCCGACTCCGACGGAGAAGAGGTCGAACACGCTGATCGTCATGAGTCCACCCGAACTGCGTCGGTGGGCTCGCGCGTAGTGAGGTCCTCGAACGACGAGGCGGCGGGAGTCAGGACGGCGAACAGCCAGCCGGCACCGAGCGGGTCTGCAGCCACGATCGACGGGTCATCGCGCACAGCGGGATTGACGATCGTGACCATGCCGCTCGCCGGGGCGAACACCGTGACCGACCCAGTGGACGTGCGGATGGTGCCGCACGCATCGCCTGCGGTGAGCACCGTACGCACCGTCGGCAGGTCGACGCCGAGAATGTCGGCCGCGCCGCCCAATGCCGTCGGCGTCACGCCCACTCGACTGGGGGTCTGAGCAGGTGAGCCGAACGGGTCGACGGCCATCCAGCCGTGCTCGGTGCTGAAGAGTCGGCGGGCAGAGGAGAGGGCTGCAGTCATGAGGTGGCCTCGGCATTCTTCGTGGATTGACCTGGAATCGAGTCGAGTGAACGCAGTGCCCGCATCACGGCCAGTGCGTCGATGGTGGCGGCGACGTCGTGAACCCTGAGGAGTGACGCCCCGTGCTGGGCCGCAATGATCGCGGCGGTGAGTGATCCGGCGAGCCGGTCGTCGACCTCTCTGCCGGTGATGGCACCGATCAGTCCCTTTCGGGAGATACCCGCCATGATCGGCCGTCCGGCCGAGGTGAGAGCTCGAAGTCCCTGGAGCAGCTGCAGATTGTGCTCGAGGGTCTTGCCGAATCCGAACCCCGGATCCACTAGAATGCGGTGCGCCGGTATTCCGGCCCGGATGCATTCGGCGGCCCGCTCGTCGAGGAACGCGCACACCTCCGCGGTGACGTCGCCGTAGCGAGGGGAATGCTGCATCGTCGACGGCTCGCCCTGCATGTGCGTCAGGCATACGGCGGCGCCCAGCTCGGCTGCGGCGGCGAGTGCACCGGGAAGGCGAAGGGCACGAACGTCGTTGATGACGCTCGCCCCGGCGCGCACCGCTTCCCGCATCACCTCGGGGCGTGAGGTATCTACCGACAGCGGTGTCGACGTACGCCTGGACAGTGCGTCGATCACCGGGACGACTCGGGCGATCTCCTCCCGGACGGTGGGTGGGGTTGCCCCGGGCCGGGTCGACTCACCGCCGATGTCGAGCAGCTCGGCTCCGTCGTCGACCAGCGACAGTGCGTGGGCCACAGCACGATCCGAGTCCAGAAACAGCCCTCCGTCGGAGAACGAATCCGGAGTCACGTTGACGATCCCACAGACCACGGGATGTGAGGTGGTCAGTCGAGTCAGCAGTCGGTCGCGGGCATCGGCTGCCCGTGTTGCTGTGGAAACGGTCGTGAGCACTGCGATCACCTTTTTCTGTCGCGCGGGGTTCAGAAGTCCGAATCAGCCGACGTCGGTGTATTCCTCGGCCGCGTCGATCAACCAGGTTGCGAGATAGCGTGCGAACGACGAGCGCACGAGGATGCGGTAGTCCGTTCCCGTGTCGTCACAGGCAATCAGGATCATGCCTGCCATCGCCAGCATCGTCTGGACCGTCGATCCCGCCGGGAAAATGCCGGGATGCAGATCGATCGAGCATCCCTTCGCCAAGACATCGCGGGCCCGAGAACCGCTCAGCCGCAGACTGGTTCGCTGAGCGGACACGTCGGTTGCCGCGCCCCGGTGCGCGCGAACGGCCGAACCGAGACGGTGTTCCAGGTCGACCGGGTCGATGCCGGCTCCGATCACCAGCCACTCCTCGGGACCGAGCCAGATGGCGGTGGTGTTCGTTCCTTCGGCGACGCGGCCGGGGCCGGGGAGTTCGGTGCCGAGCTCGGCCGAGGCAGCGGCCCCGCCCGGTCCGCTCGGGTCGACCCACAGGTCGATCCCGGCGAGGAACGGTTCCTCCACGATGCGGACAGCAGGCGAGTCCGGCAGGACTGTCTGTGCGAGTGGGCTTCTGGTGGCGAGTCGGTCAGCCATCACGGCGGTTACCTTCCGGATCGACGAGTACGGAGCCGGTGACTTCCACGGCGATCAGGGTGTCGCCCACCGGGACGTGCAGGATGTCGCCGAGTCGGTCACGTCCGGCCTCGAGCAGGGCCAACCCGAACGGGCGGCCCAATTCTGCGCTGGCGTAACTGGACGTGACGTGGCCGAGCATCGGCACCGGAAGTTCGGGTAGGACGCCGCTGTCGGAATGCTCGATGATCTGCGAGCCCTCCGGGAGGACGGTCTCCCGGTCGACCGGCAGGAGGCCGACGAACTGCTTGCGCAACGGGTTTCGGTTCTCGGCGCGGTCGAACGAGCGCTTCCCGATGAAGTCGAGCTTCTTCTTCGACACCGCCCAGCTCATGCCCAGGTCCTGCGGGGTGACGGTGCCGTCGGTGTCGTGGCCGACGATCGGGTAGCCCTTCTCGGCGCGCAGCACGTGCATGGTCTCGGTGCCGTACGGGGTGATGTGGTATTTCTCGCCCGCGTCGATCAGCCGCGACCACAGTGCGTGGGCGTGCCAGGAATCGATGTTCACCTCGAAGGCGAGTTCACCGGAAAAGCTGATGCGCGCCACGCGTACCGGCACACCGTCGATCGAGGCATCTCGCCAGGCCATGAACGGGAACGACTCGTTGGCGACGTCCAGTTCGGGAAAGATCTCGCCGACGAGATCGCGAGATCGCGGTCCGACGACGGGGAACGTGGCCCACTGCTCGGTCACCGACGTCAGCCGAACCGCGAGGTGCGGCCACTCGGTCTGCAGCCACTCCTCCATCCAGTCGAGCATCCCTGCTGCGCCGCCGGTGGTGGTGAACACCTGGAATCGGTCGTCCGCCAGACGCATCACGGTGCCGTCGTCGATCACCATGCCGTCGGCACCGCACATCACGCCGTACCGCACCATGCCGACCTTCAACGTGCTCATCATGTTCGTGTAGAACATGTCCAGCACCACACCCGCATCGGGGCCCTGCACGTCGATCTTGCCGAGAGTCGAACCGTCGAGCATGCCGACGCCCGAACGCACGGCCGCACACTCGCGGAGCACGGCGTCGTGCATCTCTTCACCGGGAAGTGGGTAGTAGCGGGGCCGCTTCCACTGCCCGACGTCCTCGAAGACGGCACCGCGTTCGACGTGCCAATCATGAACTGCGGTAACCCGTTCCGGGTCGAACGCCATGCCGCGATTGCGTCCGGCCAACGCCGCGAACGCCACCGGCGTGTACGGGGGTCGGAACGTGGTGGTGCCCAGGTTCTCCACCGGTTTGTCGAGCAGTTCCGCCACGATGCCCGAGGACACCACACCGGAGGTCTTGCCCTGATCGTGCGCGGTACCGATCGTGGTGTAGCGCTTGATGTGTTCCATCGACGACATGCCCGCACCGACGGCGCGGACCAGATCGGCCACCGTCGCGTCGCGCTGGACGTCGACGAACTGGCTGTCGGCACCTGCGTCGTCGCGCACCCGCCACAGCACCGGAGACTCGCTGCTGGGCACGGAATCGACCACAGGAAGAGAGGTTTCGGGAGCATCGAAGCCGAGACGGGTCAGCGCGCCTGCCGCGGCCGAGCCGCCGTCGCGTAGACATCCGGCAAGATCGAAGACCCCCGAGGCCGAGCCGGCGACACTGATGCCCTCGACGTCGTCCGCGGGCACGAATGCGCCGAGTTCGCCGTCGTAGCGCAGTTTTCCGCGGGCCTGGCTGAACAGGTGCACCGCGGGGTTCCAGCCACCGCTGACGAGCAGTACGTCGCAACCGAGAGCTTCGGTGGAACCGTCGGCCCCGGTCACCAGTGCATGGGTGACGCGGGTGTCGCCGTGGGTGCCGGACACGACGCTCCCGGTGCGCACCTCGATGCCGCGCTCGCGGCACAGGCCGAGCCAGTACTCGGGCGCACTGTCGCGAGCATCGACGATGCTCGCGATGCGGACCCCTGCGTCGTGCAGATCGACGGCTGCCTTGTACGCACTGTCGTTGGTGGTGAAGACCACGGCCTCGGTGCCCACCGTGACGCCGTAGCGATGCAGGAACGTACGTGCGCTGTGCGCCAGCATGATTCCGGGACGGTCGTTGTCGGTGAAGACGACCGGACGTTCGTGGGCACCGGTGGCCACCAGTATGTGACGCGATCGAATGCGCCAGACGCGCTGACGGCTCAGTGCTGCAGGCGCTTCCAGTCCCAGGTGATCGGTGCGGCGCTCGAGCGCGAGGACGAAGCCGTCGTCGTAGGAACCGAACGCGGTGGTGCGGCGCAGTAATGTCACGTCGGGGAAGGTCGACAACTCGGTCACCGCGTCGGTCACCCAGTCCAGTGCGGGCCGGCCGTCGATGACGTCGTCGGAGCCGAGGAGCGAACCGCCGAACTCGCTCTGATCGTCGACGACGATCACCCGAGCGCCACTGCGGGCGGCGATCAGAGCGGCCGTCAGACCGGCCGGGCCGGCACCGACGACCAACAGATCGGCGTGGGCGTGCATGGCGTCGTACTTGGCGGAGTCGGAGATCTCGGCGAGACGCCCCTGTCCGGGGATGCCCCGAGCGACCAGACCGTCGTACAGCTCGATCGTGGTGGCGAGCAGCATGGGCTCGGGGAACGGCTCCTCGATCTGCACGAGTCCGCCGGTGTCCTCGGCCCATGCTGCGGTGAATCCACGGGGCCTGCCGAGCTTGATGCTGGTGGTCACCTGATGAATGCCGTTGGCGAGCAACGCAGATGCCAGCGTGTCGCCGGGATGTCCCTGCAGCGCCGAGCCGCCGAACGTGAAGTCGAAGGTGCTCGTGCGGTCGATGCGGCCGCCGGAGGCGGTGCGGAATGCGGTCATGGGTTCACCGGCTTCGGGTCGTCGAGGCGATAGACACTGTGGATTCGGTAGGTGGCCGTGTCACGCACGGCGTTGAACCAACGGCGACAGCCTGCGCTGTGACTCCACCGTTCTGCGAAGAGCCCCTTGGGGTTGTCGCGGAAGAACACGAAGTGCGCCCACTGTTCGTCGGTGAGTGCCGAGGGATCCTCGGGGTAGGCGATGTGCGCCTGGCCGCCGTAGTGGAACTCGGTCTCTTCTCGACTCCCGCACCACGGGCATTCGATCAATTGCATTGCCACTCCAAGATTTCTCGTTCGGGTGCTGCGTGTGTCGGGGCGGAGAAACTAGTGAGCCACGCCTGCGGCACCGTGCTCGTCCACCAGCGCGCCGGTGACGAATCGGTCCAGACTGAACGGCGCGATGTACTCGTGCACCTCGTCGTTGGCGATGGTGTCGGCCAGGCACCAACCGGCACCGGGAGTGGCCTTGAATCCGCCTGTACCCCAACCACAATTGAGGAACACGTTGTCGAACGGCGTGCGCCCGACAATGGGGGAGGCATCGGGACACACGTCCACGATGCCGGCCCAGGTGCGCAGCAGATGCGCGCGAGCGAAGACGGGGAACAACTCGACCGCAGCTGCCATCTGCCGTTCGATGATGTGGAACGCGCCGCGCTGGCCGTAACCGTTGTAGGAGTCGACGCCTGCGCCCATCACCAGTTCACCCTTGTGGGCTTGGGAGACGTACACGTGTACGGCATTCGACATGACCACCGTGGGGTGGACCGGCTCGAGCAACTCCGAGACCAGGGCCTGCAGTGGGTGACTCTGCAGCGGAGTCTTGATGCCGAGCATGTCCGTCAACGTCGAGGTGTGCCCGGCCGCGCACAGAGCGACCTGGCCGGTGGCGATGTCGCCGCGCGTGGTCTTGACCCCGGTGACGCGGTTGCCGTCGGTGGTGAAGCCGGTGACCTCGCAGTTCTGGATGATGTCGATACCGGCTGCGTCGGCGCGTCGGGCAAATCCCCAGGCGACGTAGTCGTGCTTGGCGATGCCGGCACGCGGCTGGTACGTCGCACCGAGTACCGGGTAGCGAATGTCGCTGGAGATGTTGACGATCGGGCACAGCTTCTTGACCTCGTCGGGGTCGACCCACTGAGCGTCGATGCCGTTGAGCCGGTTGGCCTCGACGCGTCGCACGCTGTCACGCACGTCCTGCAGACTGTGCGCGAGGTTGAGGACGCCGCGCTGGCTGAACAGGATGGGGTAGTCGAGGTCGTCGGCGAGTCCCTCCCACAGCTTCAGGGAGTGCTCGTAGATGCGGGCGCTCTCGTCCCACAGGTAGTTCGAGCGGATCAGGGTGGTGTTGCGCGCCATGTTTCCGCCGGCGAGCCATCCCTTCTCCAGCACAGCCACATTGGTGATGCCGTGGTTCTTGGCGAGGTAGTGCGCGGTGGCAAGACCGTGTCCGCCGCCGCCGATGATCACGACGTCGTACGACTTCTTCGGCTCGGGGTTGCGCCACAGAAAGTCCGGGTGATCGGGCAGATGTGCGCCCGGTGGGGTTGCGGGGGCGGTCATCGGTAGCCTTCCGTCAGGTCGGGGTAGAGGGGGAACTGCGCGGCGACGGATTCGACCCGGACTCGCAGTGCATCGAGTCCGCGGTCGTCGGTGTCGGGACGCAATGCGTGGGCGATGACGTCGGAGACCTCGGCGAACGCTGTGGCGTCCAGGCCGCGGGTCGCGAGGGCCGGGGTGCCGATGCGGACGCCTGAGCTCACCATGGGTGGCCGTGGATCGAACGGAACTGCGTTGCGGTTCACGGTGATTCCCACGTGATGCAGTCTGTCCTCGGCCTGCTTGCCGTCCAGTTCGGACGTGCGCAGATCCACGAGAACGAGATGGACGTCGGTGCCGCCCGAGACCACGTCGATGCCTGCGGCCGCTGCGTCGTCGGTCAGCAGTCGATCGGCCAGGATCTTCGCACCGTCGAGGGTGCGCTGCTGTCGTTCCCGAAAGTCCTCTTCGGCAGCGAGTTTGAAGGACACTGCCTTGGCTGCGATGACATGCTCTAGCGGTCCGCCCTGCTGGCCGGGGAAGACCGACGAGTTGAACTTCTTCGCCAGAGCGGCATCGTCGGTGATGATCACGCCACCGCGTGGGCCGCCCAGTGTCTTGTGCGTCGTCGAGGTGACCACGTGCGCGTGTGGTACGGGTGACGGGTGCAGGCCGGCGGCGACCAGGCCGGCGAAGTGCGCCATGTCGACCATCAGGTAGGCACCGACATCGTCTGCGATACGCCGGAATTCGGCGAAGTCGAGGTGACGCGGGTAGGCGGACCATCCGGCCATGATCAGCTTGGGGCGGTGCTCGTGGGCGAGGCGCTCCACCTCTTCCATGTCGACGAGATGGTCGTGCTCACGGACGTGGTAGGCCGAGACGTCGTACAGCTTGCCCGAGAAGTTCAGCTTCATGCCGTGCGTGAGGTGTCCGCCGTGGGCGAGTGCGAGACCGAGAATCGAATCGCCCGGCTGCAGAAGGGCTGCCATCGCAGCGGCGTTGGCCTGGGCACCGGAGTGCGGCTGCACGTTGGCGAACGTCGATCCGAACAGGGCGTTGAGCCGGTCGATGGCGAGTTGCTCGATGACATCGACGTTTTCGCAACCGCCGTAGTAACGCCTGCCGGGGTAACCCTCGGCGTACTTGTTCGTCAGAACCGAACCTTGTGCCTGCATCACGGCCAGTGGAGCGAAGTTCTCGCTCGCGATCATCTCGAGCGTGTTCTGCTGACGGCCGAGCTCGGCACTGATCGCGCGGTGCACCTCTGGATCGAGATCGGCGAGTACGCGGTTCGTCACGCCTCTCGGGTGCGGTTCCGTCGCCGTCGGTGCGAAGTCCTGCGTCAAGATGGCCGCCCTTCTGGAAGATCAATGATCTGGAACTGATATATCAAGATGCCAATAGAGTAAGATCACAACGCAGAGCCGTCAAGGGCGGGGCATCGACCGGGAGTGAGCAGAGAAGATGACAATCGGAATTCCACCGGTGATCGATGCAGCGCAGTCCGTCGGTACCAACGCCGATCGAGCGTACGAAATAGTGCGTGAACAGCTGATCATGCTGGAAATCCGTCCGGGCGAACCCATCAACGACGACCGTCTGGCCGAGCAGTTGGGGCTGGGGCGCACACCCATTCGTGAGGGCCTCAAACGACTGGAGCGCGAGCGACTCGTTGTTGCGTACCCCCGCCGTGGAACCTTCGCGACCGCCGTCGACATGACCGACCTGGCCAACATCTCGGAGATTCGTAAGCAGCTCGAGCCTGCGGCCTCGGCGCGTGCGGCACGCACGGCCACGCGGGCAGCGCGAGACCGGCTGGCGGAACTCGCGGCCTCCATTGCGAGCATCGACGACACCGACGATTCACGCGAGGTGCTGCGCAAAGATGTTGCAGTGCATCGGGAAATCTATCGGGCGTCGGGAAATCCCCACCTCGAAGACATCCTGGTCAGCCTCGACGCACATGCCACCCGCATCTGGTGCCTGTTCCTCGACCGACTGCCGAACGTCGCCGGCCATGTTCGTGAACACGTCGTGCTGCTGCAGGCCATCATCGACGGTGATGCCGACACGGCGGCGGAACTGACCCTCGAACACGTCACCGGGTTCGAGAACGCAATCAGGGAGTTGCTGTAGTAGCAGCCGCAATTCGCTCGGCGGCACCTCTCAATGCGGTCGAGATCGCGTACATCGCCGGGGTGTACTGACGCCGAGCGAGTGACGCGATGTAGATGACGCGGGTGGGAACCCGATCCGATTCCGGGAAGGCGACCGCGGTCACGTCCGGTCGGTGATGCACCACCGACAAACGAGGAACCATCGCGATGCCGACGCCTGCGGCCACCATGGCCTCGATCTCCTGGTAGTCGTGGGCCTCGTACACGACGTCGGGCTCGAATCCTGCTACGCGACAACTGCGATACAGAACTTCGGCAGCAGGGTGGTCGTTGCTGCGGATGATCCACCGCGCGCTTTCGAGATCGTGCAGCGACACGTCGTGCTCCAGTCGATCGTCGTCGATCGGCAGCAGCAGCACGGTCTGGTCTTCCATCAGTGGCTCGAGTGACAGCGATCGTTCGGCCTCCTCCGTCCAGGCATAGCTCCACAGCAGCGCCAAGTCGATTTCGCTCGAATGCAGCATGTCGAGCAACTGTGGGCGCACCGCCGAACGAACCCGAACGTCGACATCGGGCCATCGCGAGTGATAGTCCTTCAACGCGTCGGAGAGCAGCGACGCACTGACGGTGGGAAACGAGCCGAGCCGAACCGAACCGCGTTCCAGCCCACGGATTGCTTCGAGGTCGCCGCTCGCCGCTCGCATCTCCCGTCTGAACAGGCGGGCGCGGCTGGTGAGAATTTCGCCGGCTTCGGTGAGCTGTACACCGCGTGGCAGGCGGGTCAGTACCGGCTGTTTGATGCCGTGTTCGAGTTTGCTGATGCGCTGAGACGCCGCGGATGGGGTCATGTTCGCCCGCTCGGCACCTGCGGTCAGCGAGCCGGCCTCGGCGATGTCCAGCAGAAGGAACAACGTCACGACGTCGAACGTGTGGTTCATGCGGATATCTTTCAGCTCAGCTAAACGACTAGGTAGCAAAACGATATTGTCCTAAAAGCCAGGCGTCAATAATGTGACAGGGACAACGTTCGAGTGCGGATGTAACCGAGCACTTACCACCACCTGAAAGACGCCCATGACTTCCATCGAGATCCTCCCGCTCATCGCACTGGTTGCGATGTTCGTGATCGCAACCTTCTTTCCGATCAACATCGGCATCCTGGGCTTCATCGGTGCCTTTGTGGTCGGGTACTTCGCACTGGGATTCGACGACAAGGAAATCCTGAACGAGTTCCCCAGCTCGATAGTGTTGACCATCGTCGGCGTCACCTACTTCTTCGGTATGGCCAAACGTAACGGCACTATCGATCTGCTGGTGAACAGCTGCATCCGAGCGGTACACGGCCGAGTGACAGTAGTTCCGTGGGTGTTCTTCTTCGTCGCTTCGGTCTTGACGGCGCTGGGCACCTTCAGCCCCGCCGCGGTCGCATTGATCGTGCCTGCAGCCATGGCGTTCGCAGCGCGAACCGGCATGAGCCCGCTGGTCATGGGCATCATGGTGATCAACGGTGCCCACGCAGGAGCGTTCTCCCCGATTTCCGTTTCCGGCGTTCTGGTTCGTGACATCGTCGAGAACAACGGCCTCGCGCTCAGCCCGTGGACGCTGTTCTTCGCCAGCTACGGCATCAACCTGCTGCTCTCGGTCTTGACGGTCGTCGGCTACGCAGCACTGGCCCGCATGAAGGGCTTCGAGTACACCGCAACCGGCTCCACCGACCCCGCGCCCGGCAGTGGCCCGGTGGGCGGATCACCGGTCAAGACGTCCGTCCCCACCGGCGGCGGTACCGGCGGCGGCAGCTCAGCGGGCGGCAGCACTGCGGTGCTCACTCGTCCGAAAACAACCACGCTGGTCGACGCGCCGGCCCCGGTCACGTTCGTACAGAAGCTCACGCTGTTCCTCATCGGCGCACTCCTGGTGCTCGTTCTCGTCCTGCACCTGCCGATCAGCTTCATCGCCATCGGAGCCGGAGCAGTCCTGGCGTTCACGGATCTGAAGAAGCAGAACGAAGCCATCGCAGACATCAGCTGGTCGACGGTTCTGCTGGTTGCAGGCATGGTCACCTACATCTCGATCCTGCAGGAAGTCGGCACCATCGATCATCTCGCCGAAATGGCGATCACCATCGGCGCGCCGATCATCGTGGCCATCGTGCTCTGCTACGTCATCGGCATCACTTCGGCGTTCGCGTCCTCCACTGCGCTGCTGGCCGCCGTCATCCCGCTGGCCATGCCGCTGCTGGGTACCGGTGCACTGCCGGTCGTCGGCGTCGTCGCTGCCCTCGCCATCTCGGCCACCGTCGTCGACGTCTCGCCGTTCTCGACCAACGGTGCGCTCGTGCTGGCCAACGCACAGAACATCGAGCGCCCGCGCTTCTACCGTCAGCTGCTGCTCAATGCGGGAGTCGTCGTGGCCGTCGCGCCCGCCCTGTGCTGGTTGATCCTGGTCGTCGTTCCTGCCCTGTTCTGACCGAGCACACGCGTTAAGCGCTGCTGCACGACATGAACATATTTCGTAATTGTGCTTGAACATCCTCTGTCGCAGGGTGGAAGCATCGGATCCTGATCGGAAGGCACACCAGATGTTCACTCTTCGTGGAACGTGGATGCGTGGAGGCACCAGCAAGTGCTGGCTGTTCAACGCGGTCGACATCGACCCGTACATCGCCGACGCCGGCGGTCTCGACAACATCCTGACCGCAGCCTTCGGTTCCGGCGACCCGCGGCAGCTCGACGGCGTCGGGGGCGGCAGCTCCACCACCTCCAAGGCAGCCATCGTGCGACGCTCGGGCGCACCCGGTATCGATGTCGACTACCTGTTCGCTCAGGTCGCCATCGAGAACCGCACCGTGGAGTGGGGCAGCAACTGCGGAAACTGCGCGACCGCGATCGGTCTCTACGCCGTGCAGACCGGTCTCGTCGCCGTCGACGACCACGTCACCGTGGTGCGGATGCGTAACGAGAACACCGGCGCGATTCTGGCGGCGGAGATCGCAACTCCCGGCGGACGCATTCCTGCGGAGGGCGACGCGTCCGTCCCCGGAACCACCGCTCTGGGTGTCCCGGTGGGATTGACCTTCACCGATCCGGCCTCGGACCGAGTGACGATGCTCCCCACCGGTGCAGAGATCGATCGAGTCACTCTCGGCGACAGATGCTTTCGAGGAACGTTCGTTCGGGCGGGTGCACCCGCCGCACTGTTCGATGCCGCCGATTTCGGGCTGACCGCGTCGGAGACCAACGATGTCGTCGGCTCGCACGTCCCCACCCTCATCGCGCTACGCCGGCAGGCAGCTCTGCGGATGGGGCTGAGCAAGCCCGAAGAACCTGTCTCGCATGCCATTCCGAAGGTCGGGATCGTGGGCCCGCCGCGAGACTACGTGACCACCACGGGTGAGCATGTTGCCGCCGCCGACTACGACATTTCGGTACGCATGCTGTCGATGATGGCACCGCACCCGGCGATCGGACTGACCTCGGCGGTGGCAGTGGCGGCGGCCGCCACGGTCGAGGGCGGTGTCGTCACCACCAACGCCCGCATCGGTTGGCCCGGATCACTCCGCATCGGAACAGCGGCCGGGGTGCTCGACGTCGACTACACCGTGGACCACGACGGATTGCTGCACGCGGTCACACTTCATCGCGCAGTCCGACGTATCGCAACCGCAGACCTCTTCGTGGTGCCGATGCCCGCTCTGGTCGGTGCACACTCCGCTTGAGTTCGTGGCCTCAGAACTGAGCGGCGACGTCCTGGAAAATTCTCAGTAGTACGGTCGCGCTCGGCGAGAGCTTCTGTTCCGCCAAGTGCGCCAGCAGTATTCGACGTGATGGTGCGCCCGTCAACGGGACCAATCGCACATCGTCTCGTATGTTCGACAGCGCCATGCGCGGTGCGAACGAGACGCCCAGATCCACTGCCACCATTGCCTGCGCCTCCTGGTAGTCGTTCGCGGCGAACGAGACGGTGGGGGAGAAACCCGCAGCATGGCACGCGCGCTCGAGCGCGGCACCGACCGGGTGAGTGTCTTCCCGGGTGATCCATTGCTCGTGTTCGAGTTCGGTCATGTCCACCGAATCGCGCTCGGCCAGATGATGATTGACTGCAACGACCAGCATCGGTGGGTCGATGATGAGCTGGTGCACCGTCAGGTCCGAGTCGGTGATTCTGGCCCACTCGTAATCCCAGAGCAGGGACAGCTCCACCTCGCGGGTGTCGAGCATTCCCCGCAGCCCGGCGAATCGCGAGCTGCGCACTGTCAGTGCGACTGCCGGATGGCGCGACTTGAACAGCTTCACCACCGGTGGTAGCAGGCTGGCACCGGCCGTCGGGAACGTGCCGATTCTCAAAGTACCTGCGCGTAGGCCGGACAGATCTTCGAGTTCGTTACGCGCAGCGAGTAATTGAGTTTCGATGCGCTCGGCGTGCCGGACCAGGACTTCGCCTGCCTCGGTCAGGCGCACCCCGCGAGCATGCCGTTCCAACAAGGGTTGGCCGGCTTCGAGCTCGAGCTTGCTCAATTGCTGCGACACCGCAGATGTGGTGAAGCTCAACCGAGTTGCTGCCCCGGTGATGGATCCGGTGCGCACCACCTCGACCAGGAGCAGCAGGCGTCGGGTGTCGAACATGATCGAACCACCTTTAAGTGAAAGTTAAGGGATCTCGACTTTTTCGTAATTGTACTCGACGGCTGTGTGATGCAGGCTATGTACAGCAACCGCACGAGAGCTGCGTCACATGACCGCACTGGCTCCTCGAATGTTCAACTCCAAGAACGTTTTCGAGAGTAACGACCGGAAGGTATCCGAGGATGTATTCACTGCGTGGCACGTGGATGAGGGGCGGGACCAGCAAATGCTGGCTCTTCAGCTCCGTCGACGTCGAGCCACTGATCGAACAAGCAGGATCTCTCGACGAGATTCTGGTCTCCGCCTTCGGATCCGGCGACCCCCGCCAGCTCGACGGCGTCGGTGGTGGCAGCTCGACCACCTCGAAGGCGGCCATCGTCAGCAGGTCCTCCGAGGACGGAATCGACGTGGACTACCTCTTCGCTCAGGTCGCCATCGGTGATCGAAAGGTGGAGTGGGGAAGCAACTGTGGTAACTGTGCCACCGCGATCGGCCTGTACGCACTCCAACAAGGCCTGGTGGCGATCGATCCGATCACCACCGTCGTGCGGCTGCGTAATCGCAATACCGGTGCGGTGCTGCTCACCGAGATCGATACCCCGGGCGGCGTCGTTCCGTCCGAAGGGTCGGCTCAGGTTGCCGGAACGTCGGCTCTCGGCGTTCCGGTCGGACTGACGTTCATCGACCTCGGTGCCGATCGCACTCGATTGCTTCCCACCGGGTCAGTGGAGGACACCGTGGAGCTACATGGGTCGCATCACCGCGGCACGATGGTGGTCGCCGGCGCTCCCGCTGCATTGTTCGATGCATCCGACCTCGGTATGACCGGGGCCGAGACCGCTGCCGAGCTGACGGAACGTGTTCCGCGACTGGTCGAATTGCGCCGCAGTGCAGCACTGCTCATGGGGCTGTCGCGCCCGCAGGATCCGATCGCGCACGCGGTGCCGAAGGTCGGCATCATTGCGCCGCCGGTGGACTACCGCCTCGAAGACGGAACACTCGTCTCGGCCGGTGAATACGACGTCTGCGTGCGCATGCTCTCGATGATGGCACCGCATCCGTCGATCGGCCTGACGTCGGCGGTGGCGGTGGCCGCTGCCGCAACGGTGCGCGGCGGTGTGGTGGATCGGGTCATCCGCGGCGCCGCCAGCTCGACCCTACGGCTGGGGACGCCGGCAGGTGTGTTGGCCGTCGATGTCGACATCGCTGCGGACGGCAACCTCACCAGCGTGACCCTGCACCGCGCTGCACGACGGATCGCGACGGCAGAATTGTTCGTTTCCGTTGCTGCGAAGGCACTTTCGATCGGATAGCTCGACCTGTGAACACGGCTTCGACGACTGAAGAAAAGGAAGATCATGAAGGTTAGCATCGAGAATCTGAGCCTCGCTTACTCGGGAAACACTGTTGTCCGCGACCTCGACCTGGAGATCGCCGACGGAGAATCCCTGGTGTTGCTGGGTCAGTCAGGCTGCGGTAAGACCAGCACGATGCGCTGTGTGGCAGGGCTGGAGACCCCCAGCGCAGGCCGCATCACCATCGGTGACCGCGTCGTCCACGACTCGAACACGAACAAGACGATCCCGCCGCACAAACGCAACGTGGGCATGGTCTTTCAGTCCTACGCGGTGTGGCCGCACCGGACTGTGTTCGACAACGTGTCCTTCTCGTTGAAGATGCAGAAGGTCAACAAGACCGAGATGAACCAGCGCGTCCTCGAGGCCCTCGACCTCGTCGGGTTGGGCGAAATGGCGCACCGAGGAGCGAGCTTGCTCAGTGGTGGTCAGATGCAGCGGGTGGCGCTGGCTCGGTCCCTGGTGATGCGCCCCAGCGTGCTGCTCCTCGACGAGCCGCTGTCGAACCTCGATGCCCGACTGCGCGAACGACTTCGGATGGAATTGCGAGAGCTTCAGCTCCGACTCGGACTGACCACCGTCTACGTCACGCACGATCAGGTCGAGGCGTTCGCCCTTGCCGACCGAATCGCGCTGATGCAGAACGGCCGAATCGTGCAGATCGGCACCCCCGAAGACATCTACACCTCGCCGATGTCCGCCTCGGTGGCCGAGTTCCTCGGTGTCGGCAACATCTTCCGCGCCACGCCTGCGTCGGGACCGCGATCGACGATGGAGCTGACGGACTTCGGACAGATTGCAGTGTCGGTCGATGCAGCGTCGGCGGCCGACGGGCCCGTCGTGGTGTGCCTGCGGCCCGAGGATCTGTTGGTCACCCCGTTGGACGATGCCGAGCCCGAGGGCCAGTCCTGGATGGGCACAGTCGACGTCGCGAGCTACCAGGGGGCGTCCATTCGGTACCGCGTCACACTGGACGACGGCCCGGAGATCGAAGCCGTCGCCACCGGACACGCCAGCCGAATCCTGGGTATGGGAGAACGCGCGCGGGTCACAGCAGTAGCCGGCGGAGCTCAGGTTCTCGTCGACGATCGCGTCGCCTCCGAGGCGGTGCCGGTATGAGCGCCCCCACCGACAATCGGCCCGTCACCACGACGAAGCCGCAGGTCGACACTCCGACACCCCAACGCAGGCCGGGTCTGAAGAAGTGGATTCCGACGCTTCTGCAGTTGGCTCTGCTCACCGTGATCGTGCTGTTCCCGATGTTCTTCATCGTGATGGGCGCATTCACCGACAACGCCGAGCGCACATCGCTGTTCGACTTCGGTAACTTCACCCTCGACAACTTCTCGCTGCTCGGGTCCTCGACCGCGCAGAGCGCCCTGTGGAATTCGGCTCTGGTCGGCATCGGGTCCTCGATCGTCGCGCTGACGATCGGGTGCACGCTCGCCTTCCTGGCAGCACGTACCAACGTTCCGGGCCGAAAGATGATCTACGGCATCGGTATTGCGCCGCTCTTCCTCCCGGCGCTCGTCGGGGCACTGGCGTGGGCATTGCTGGCCGGGCCGGCCACCGGTTACATCAACCTGGTTCTGACCGCGATCGGTCTTCCCGGCTTCATCGACATCTACAGCTTCGGCGGAATGATCTTCATCCTCGGCATCTATTACGCGCCGTATCCGTTCCTGATGGTCCACTCCGCGCTCTCGTTGATGAATCCGGACCTCGAGGACGCCGCCAGTCTGCACGGTGCGAAGTTGACGAAAATGCTGAGCAAGATCACGTTCCCGCTCGTCATGCCCGCCGTGATCGGGTCGGGAATCCTGGTTTTCGCGCTCACCGTGGAGAACTTCCCGGTGGCTCAGGTGATCGGCGTGCCCGGCGGAGTCGACACCCTGCCGACCCTGATCTATCGACTGATGAACGCATCGCCTGCCCGCGGCAACGACGCCGCCGCTGTCGCAGTGGTTCTCACCGTCTTGCTGGTCGCCGTCGTCGCCTTCCAGCAGCGCGCGATGAGCAGCAAGGAATACACCACCGTCAGCGGCAAAGGTGTTCGGGCGCGTCAGGTTCCGCTGCGGGCATGGCGCATCCCGGCTGCAGTGTTCGCCTGGGTGTACTTCGCCTTGGCCGTCCTCCTGCCGCTTGTCGCCCTGGTGTTGGCTGCTCTCCAGACCAGCCCTTACGTCGCGAACATCGGTCAGCTCTTCGACTCGGGAGCGCTGTCGTTCTGGGGACTGGGAGAGACGTTGCGCAGTGCCGACTTCCACAGCGTGATGACCAACAGCGTCATCGTCGGTGTCGCCACCGCCGCTATCGGTACCGCGTTCTGCTTCGCCTTGGCGTACACGAGGTACCGCACGAATGCTCCAGGCCGAAAGCTGTTGGAATATCTGGCGATGTTGCCGCTGGCCGTTCCTGCCATCGTGCTCGGCCTGGGTCTGCTGTGGACGTGGCTGGCGCTTCCGCTGCCGATCTACGGAACACTCGCGGTGCTGGTGATCGCGTTCGTTGCCGTCACCATTCCGCAGGGCTACCGCGGTGTCTCTGCGTCGATCATCCAGTTGGACAAGGACTTGGAAGACAGCGCAGTCATGTTGGGTGCACGGCGGCACCGGGCGATTTCGTTCGTCACCGCGCCGCTGCTCAAGGTCGGTCTGTCCTCGACCTTCCTCTTGCTGCTGATGCTGTCCATGCGTGAGCTCACCGCCGCGCTGTTCCTGTTCACCTCCGACACCCGGTTGCTCTCGATCGCGATCTTCGACGCCTACGACAACGGCTCGTTCCAGTCGGCTGCCGAGTTGAGCCTGCTGTACTGCGTCGTCATCGGTGTGCTCGCAATCCTCTCGCGTCGCTTCGGATCCAAGGAAACTGTCTGATGAGAAAATTGGTAACAGCAATCGCGCTGGGCGTCGCAGTGGCAACTGCCGCGGCCTGCTCGCCGCCACCCGAACGTCCCGCCTTGGCTCGGGCAGCCGAGGAGATCGTCACCGACAACGGCCTCGTCATCGACGGTGAGCAGATCGCAGATCCCGATCTGTGGACGCAGGCCCAGGCCGAAGGTGGCATCACCCTCTACAGCGGTTACACCGCGGTCACCGAGGCCACGGTGCTGAAGAACTTCGAGAAGGACACCGGACTCGACGTCAAGCTCGTGCGGCTCACCCCGAACCGTCTGTACGAGCGACTGGTGGCCGAGTACGGCGCAGGACGGCTCGACGCGGACGTCGTGCGGATCTCCGATGCCGGCTTCGTCAGCGGCCTCAGCGAGCGCGGTGTGTTCCAGCCCTACACGCCGCCGACGGCGAAGGAGCTGCAGGACGACGTCGTGTTCGACGGCGGCAACTACTACCGGACCTTCGACCCGATCTACACGATGGGCTACAACAGTGCGCTCATCGAGGGTGACGACAGGCCGATGTCCTGGGCAGATCTTCTCGACGATCGGTGGAAGGGCAATCTGGGTATCGCTCAGGCCGGAGCCGGCGGTAGTGCACTGGCACTGACTCGGTTCCAGCGTGAGGTACTCGGCGACGACTACCTTCGTGAATACTCATCGGAGGCAAGGGTTTTCGACTCGATCGGAGCTCAGCTCGATGCGCTCGCCCGCGGTGAGATCGAAGCAGGGACCGTCGTGGTGAGCAGCGTCAACATCGCCAACAACGAGAATGCGCCGGTCAACTTCGTGGTACCGGAGGAGGGACTCACCGCCTACGACTACTACACCGGTGTTGCATCCACAGCGAAAAACACTGCAGCCGCGCAGGTATTCATGAACTGGAACCTCTCCAAGAGGGGTCAGCAGGTGTTCAGCGATCTCGGTGAATACTCGGTGCGCAACGACATCGACCCGCCGGTGATCCGCGGAATCGAGCTACCAGAGTTCACCGACCCCAAGGTCAACCGCATCACACAGTCGGAATCGATAGAGAACTCCGCCGACGACCAAGAGGCGTGGAACGCGATTTTCGGTTACAACGAATAGAAGAACCACCTCATTCGCGGCCGCCGAGTCCATGGGACTCGGCGGCCGTTCAGGTCATGCCGTGCCGACACCATCGAGGACTGCGTCGACCAGATTCTCTGCGTAGACGCGGTCGGTCTCGGCGCGATCGGAATCGGTGCGATGCGAGAAGATGACGTGACTGAACACCGCTCCGGTCACCAGTTCGAGAATTCGGGTGGTATCGGCGGACTCGGGCAATTCGCCTCGACTCTGAGCTCGATGCACGATGAGCCGCGCCGCGACCAGACGGCTCTTGTTGAGCGTCTCCATCATTCGGCCGAGTAGGTCGGGGTGCACCCGCGCATCGAGGGCGACCCTCAGGCTGACCAGACCGGCTGTCCCTCGGTAACCCTGCAGAAGCTGCACTGCGAGCTCGACGAGATCTGCCCGCAGCGTGCCGAGGTCGATCGGCGTCGCGAGTGGACTTCGGGCTTCCAGCGCGTCGACGACCAAGGCTCCCTTCGATTCCCAGCGTCGGTAGAGCGCGGCTCTCCCGACCGAAGCGCGGCGGGCAACGGCGTCGAGTGTGAAGCCGGACCACCCCTTTTCCCAGTACACCTCGAGCACCGCGTCGTAGACGCGGTCTTCCAGATGTGGATCGCGAGGACGTCCCCGTCGGCTCGTGGCTTCGTCGGTCACCCCCGAATTGTCGCACCTGACGGCATTGCAGACAATCTCTGTCTGTAATAGGTTTCCGGTCATGAGTTCTGCACGCCACGAGGCGTCGACGGTGGATCCGACACGTGTTCCGGTGATCGTGGCTGTCGGTGAGACAAGCGGCCGGGGCGAACCCATGGGCGTCGAACCCATGGAACTGATCACGCTCGCTGCGACTGCGGCACTCCGGGACTCGCCGACGTCGGAGCCGTGGATTCGCCGCGCGGACAGCATCGCGTTCTGTCATATCGCCAGCTGGGCCTACGCCAGTCCCGCCGCGGCACTGGCACGTGGATTCGGTGCCACACCAGCAGATCTGTTCGACGCTCCGATCGGTGGGCAATGGCCTGCGCGGCTCCTCGATCGCGCAGCCGCGCGCATCGCCTCCGGAGAGTCGACGGTGGCGGTGATCGCGGGCGGTGAAGCCCAGGCCTCGATGAGCGCGCTGGTCAAGGCCGGTCGAGACCCCGTCGACGACGGCGGGTGGAGCACAGATCCGGGCGGTCCACCCACCTTCGACCTCGACCAACTCGGCAGCGCTGCAATGCAAGAGGCCGGTCTGATCTCACCGGTCCGGATCTATCCATTGTTCGAGAGCCGATTTCGCTTCGAGTCCGGCTTGGATCCGGTGGCCCGGCAGGCCGAGTGCAGCGAGCTGTATGCGACGTTCTCCGTTGTCTCCGAGCAGAATCCGTATTCGTGGAACGGGCGAGCGCGGACGGCTGCCGACATCGGCACGCCGTCGCCGAAGAACCGCATCGTGTGCGAGCCGTATCCGCTGTCGATGAACGCGATGCCGTTCGTCGACCAGGCAGCGTGCATCGTGGTGACGAGCTTGGCCGAAGCCCGCGAATGCGGCGTGCCCGAGAGCGACATCGTGTACGTCTGGGGCGGTGCTGGTGCCGAGGACGCGGTCGACATTCTCGACCGCAGTAGTTTCGGCCGGTCCCGAGCGATGGAAGACGCGATGGATCGCGCGTTGCATGGCGCGGAGATCGGGGTCGAGCAAGTGGACGTGTTGGACGTCTACAGCTGCTTTCCGATCGTGCCGACCCTGGCCACACGTCACCTCGGAACGCTGAAGTCGTTGATTCCCACAGTGACCGGTGGCCATTCGTCCTTCGGCGGACCTCTCAGTAGTCATTCGCTGCATTCGATCACCGCATCGGTTCGGGAAATTCGTGGCGGGAAGAGTTGTGCGCTGGTGCACGCGAACGGTGGCTACCTGACCTACCACCACTCCGTGCTGTTGGGTGCCGAACAGCATCCGCTCGGCTACATCGGAAATCCTGAACCCGAAGTGCTGGAATCGGATCCGCCGCCTCGATCACCTGTCGAGGACGGGAATCTTGTGGTGGAGACTGTCTCCGTCGAGCATTCCCGGCAGCAGGAACCGAACCAGGCTTTCCTCGTCGGGAGGGACGAGCGCGGACGACGCGTTGCCGCACAGACGGCTCCCGGCGATACGGCCAGTGCGCATGCGTTGTCCCTCCATCGAGGCGAACCTGCACGCGAAATCATCGGAGCAACAGTCAGTGTCGAGTCGAACGAGGGGAACATTCGTGTCCGAGGCCGATAGCATCGAACCTGTTGTACTGACCAGGCGTGATGGTCACGTACTCGTCGTCACGATCAACCGACCGAAGGCCGCCAACAGCATCGACGCACGCGTGCATACGCTGCTCGGGCAAGCCTGGGAGTCGGCCGAGGCCGACCGCGACATCCGTGCCATCGTCTTGACCGGCGCGGGATCGGCGACCTTCTGCGGGGGTGCCGATCTGAAAGCCCTCGGCACCGGAGGCCCCGGCGCGGTGACCCCGCCCGAGACCGAGCATTGGGGGTTCGCCGGGATTGTCCAACACCCGATTTCGGTTCCCGTCATCTCGGCGGTGAACGGGTCCGCGATGGGAGGTGGAACCGAGATCGCTCTGGCCTCGGATATGGTCGTCGCCTCGGACACGGCCGTATTCGGCCTGCCCGAGATCCGCCGCGGACTCGTCGCGGGTGCGGGCGGTACCTTTCGACTGATGTCTGCGGTGCCGGAACACGTTGCGCTGGAGATGATCTTGACGGGTCAGCCGATCTCCGCACAGGAGGCCGCACGATGGGGTCTGGTCAACAGGGTTGTCGCGCCCGACGACGTTCTCGCGACGGCACTCGGTCTCGCTCGCCTCTGCGCAGAGGGTGCGCCGCTCGCGGTGCGCGCATCCAAGCGGCTCGCTCGACGCATCTCCGACGGCACCATCGCGCACGAGGAAGAATCGTGGCAGCAGAACCGTCGGGAATTGGATCGACTCGCCACCACCCAGGACGTCGTCGAAGGAATCACCGCATTCCTGCAGAAACGGGATCCGACATGGACCGCGCAGTGAGCGCTCAGCGCTGAGGAACACTGTTACCCAAGCGTGACCTGCTTAGCGCAAGTAACGGAGTCGTGCCCGAGGCGATAGACCGGGCACGATGTTCGTCGCGAGTGGGGAGTCGTCATGAGAGTGCGTTCTTCGATCGGATCCGCCCTGTTGACGGTGGTGGCCATGGCCGCCCTGACGGCCTGCGGCGACAATGACGCTCGGCCCGCCTCGCAGGCAGTAGCGACGTCCACCCAGGTGGGCGGTGCCCAACCAGGGTCTCCGGTCGAGAACGCGCCATCGGAGAGTCCGGCGGCCGATGAACCGGATACCGGCGATGGATCAGGGCCGATCGACGCGTCGGTACCTGCACCGACCGCAGCTGCGCCCCCTACTCAGCCTGTGGCGGTCGAGTCGCCCGTTCAGGATCCGGTGCAGCCGCAGATTCCTCCTGTATCGAACCCCGATGGAGACCTGGCGTCGACGATCATGGGGGATTGGCAGCGGCACGCAAGCATTCTTCACCTCGATCCCGACCCGGCGAGCAGCACATTCACCACCGGAGCGAGTTGCTGCGACGTCGAAACCTGGACGGCCACCTACACACCGATCGGTGACGACAAGGAAGACGGCGTGGTCGTCACGCTGCTGGAGCGCACGTTCCTGGCCGGTGACGGGCTGGGCGGAACCCTGTACGAGGGCAAACGATTCGAGGCCTCGCCGAGTATCGGGTACAACGACACCCGCGTGTTGATGACCTACGATCTGGGCGACGCTCCCGGCGTCAACACGTGGTGCCGATCCGGTCACGGCGTTCCCGAGTGCGGTGCCTGACGAACTGCCGTCACTGCGATTCTGGCCGCGCTGCCGATGGCCTGATCGACCAGTGGGAGAAAGAGATCCATCCGTGCCGCTCGGGTGAACACCGACACCGCGACGGGCTTCTCGCCTGGAAACGAGACCACGGCGACCTCGTTGCGAATGGGGCCGATGGTGCCGGTCTTCCCCGCGACCTGCACATCCGGGTACGGGATTCCGCTGCGGATTCTGTGCGGCCATACTTGCTGAGACAGAACCTCTTTCATGTACCGGCACTGCGCCTGCGATGCCGCGGTGCCCAGCCAGATCGAGCGCAGAACGGTGTTGCTGTCGCGAGGGGTGGTGCACGAGGTGTACGCCGGATCGAAACCCGAGCTGTCGACCACCGTGTAGTTGCTGGCCAGTAGGCCCACCGCTTCGTCCGCGTTCAACCGGCCGGTATCCCGGACGATCTGATCACCCAGTTGTTTCGTGCCGCCGACGATCCGAGTCTGCTCGAGCCCGAGATCCTCGATCACAGTGGCAAGCGAATCCAGGCCGAGGGCACCGAGAAGTGCGTCGGCAGCGGCATTGTCGGAGACGGTGATCATCGAGCGTGCGATGTCACGCCAACTCATGGTCACCGGATCCGCGTAACTCGAGATGCCGGTCGGCCCGGGACTGCACTGTGCCGGAACGAGTCGCACCGAATCGGTTGCAGTCAAGGATCCTTCGTCGAACGCACGCGCAGCGGCAACGAGCAGCACGATCTTCCACACCGACGCGGCGACGACGGGTTCGTCTCCCTCGTAGTCGACGACCGTGCCGGTGCCGTCGATCCGCTCGGCGCGCACCCAACCACGACAGCCTGCGTCGGCGAATACGGCGCGCAGCTGTTCGTCGGTCGTATTCACTTGCCGGCCTGCAACAGGATTCGGCCGATGAGATTCACCAGAGACTCGGCCTCGTCGTTGCGGCGCACGATCCGCACTCGCAGGGCAACGTCGTCGGACGAGAGGTCGAGATGTTCGGTGCCAGGCAGTACCGGACTCGCGGCAGGTACGAGCCCGAAACATCGACCTGACGCAACGCTGATCGTGACGGCGCGAAAGGTGTTCGCAACGAACACCTCTGGATCGAGGGCGTGGCGCCTAAACGCATCGAGCAACAGGTCGTGTGCAGGTGGATTCGCAGCCCGCGGCGTGGTGGCGAAGGCCAGGTCGGACAACATGGTCAGTCGCGGCCGCGCCGCTCGGGCCGACCTGTGACCGACCGGAACGCTGACCCGCCGGGGTAACGCAATCACTGGTCCGGCCACCAGTCGATCGAGTACCACCGGGTGATCGATCACGGCAACGTCGAGTTCGTGTGATCGCACCCGGTCCAGCAAAGACACTGCACCGCCGGTCTCCACCCGTGCTTGGACACCGACGGACGCGGCGATACGCGCGGCCAGTGCATCGTCCAGCTGGGGGATGAGGCCGATGCGGACCGTCTCGGACGCGGTGAGTGACTCTGCCGTGGTGGTCAATCGGCGTGCGTCGTCGACGATCAAGCGAGCCCGGGGCAACAGCGCAGCCCCGTGCTCGGTGATGGCAGCACCGTCGGGTGTCCGCTCCACGAGTACGACACCGAGGTGCTTCTCCAGGGTCTTGATCGCCCGAGACACCGGTGGCTGCGTCACGCCCAGAGCCGCCGCTGCGCGGCCGAAGTGGCGTTCCTCGGCGACGGCGACAAAGTACTGGAGATGGCGAACAAGATCCACCGACCTATTGAAACACGTCTACCTGCCGCGATACCGAAGTGGAATGACGAAGTCATGCCTCGGGACTTGGCTCGGAGGCGAGAGGGTGTGATCGCATGAGCCCATGCGTACTTCGACATCCACCCGACTGATCACCGTGATCGCAGCTGCGGCGCTGACTGCCGGAGTTGCCTGTTCCTCGACGGCCACCACCGAACCACCGCGATCCGACACGAGTGTGTCTCAGCCCGCGAGCGAAGAGTTCAGTGCCGAACAGGCATACCTCGAACTCGAGGCCAGGGACACTGCACGGCTCGGCGTCAATGCGCTCGATCTCGCGACCGGTTCCACTCAGAGTTACCGCGGCGACGAACGTTTCGCGTTCTGCTCCACCTTCAAGGTGTATGCCGTCGGTGCCGTACTTGCCGCCGTCGATGCAGGCAAGTTACAGCTCACCGACACCAGAACGATCACCGCCGAGGACAAGGTGCCCGAATCCGCGGTCGATTGGGAACCAGGCTCGGTCGTCACCATCGCAGACTTGGCAGCGGCCGCACTGACCAAGAGCGACAACACATCCGGCAACCTACTGATTCGCGAGGCAGGCGGCACCGCGGCACTCACCGACTTCGCACGATCACTCGGTGACACCGAATTTCGCCTCGATCGCACAGAGCCGGAATTGAACACGGCAATTCCGGGTGATCCACGGGACACAACGACACCCAACTCGCTGGCCGCCGGCTACCGATCCCTGCTCGACGGCGATGTTCTGACCGAGGCCTCGCGCAAGCAGCTGCTCGAGTGGATGGGCGATACCGAGACGTCCACGGCCCGCTTCCGGGCGGGCATTGCGCCGAAATGGACTTCGGCCGACAAGACCGGCACCGGTAGCTACGGCGTATCGAACGATGCCGGACTGCTCTTCGGACCGGACGGGCAGAGGATCCTGCTGGTCGTGCTCAGCGCGACGACGTCGGGGGTGGAAGATTCGCCGGCGATGAACCCCTTGGTAGCCGACGCGACCAGAGCAGCCGTGGAACAGGTGGAGTGAATCAGCCCTCGGCGCGTCGAACGGCGTCCACCAACGGGATGAGATCCGGCTCGTCGGATGCTTCGTCGAGAGCCTCACGCAACGCCGCATCGTTGGTCGGCCGCGCTGCCTCGAGCAGGGCCAGGCCTTCTTCGCTGACGTCGGTGTAGATACCGCGGCGATCGGTGGGGCACAGGTACCGCGTGAGCAGCCCCCGATCCTCGAGCCGAGTGACCAGGCGGGTCGTCGCGCTCTGGCTCAGCACGACGGCGTCGGCCACCTGCTTCATCTGGAGGTGGCCGCCGACCCCGTCGTGCTGCCTGCCCAGGACGTCGAGCAACCAGTACTCGCGCGCGCTGAGATTGTGGTTGGTCTGCAGCGCTCGCTCGATACGGCTTTCGATACGTCCGTGCAGGACGGCAAGCGCAAGCCAATTCTGCGCAAGGGCAGTCAGGGCGGGGTCGTGTGCGCTCATTGGTCGTGCCTCTCGATACCTGTACTCGTGACCACCCACCATACCGCGCCGACAATTAACGGCGTCTGCAATTACCCTTCTACGAGGTTCGACGCGCGATGATGCGTCGAGCATGCGCCAGAACGGGTGCGTCGACCATGCGACCGCGGAAGGTGAAGACGCCGCGGTTGTGTGCCACAGCGTCGAGCACGGCGGTGGCCCACTCGATCGCCTCGGGGGTCGGCGCGTAGGCGTCGCGAATGACCGGGATGTGGCTCGGATGAATGGCCACCTTGCCGTCGAAACCGACGGCCACGGCGTCGTCGGCCTCCACACGCACCCCGTCGAGATCGGGGATGTCGAGGAACACCGAATCGAGCGCGAACACCCCGCGTGCCTTCGCGGCCAGTAGCGTCTGCGACCGAACATGCTGTGCGACATCGCGGTACGAGCCGTCGCCGTGCCTACTCGAATTGCCGCCCATGGCGGCCACCAAGTCCTCAGCACCCCACATGGCACCGATGGCGTTGTCGGCCGCGAGCGCGTCGAACACCGTCGTCGCGCCGAACGGAGATTCGATCAACGCGACGACGTTCAACGGAGCCAGAGCGACAATCTGTTCGGCCGATTCGCATTTGGGCAGCATTACGGTTGTGTACTCGGTGTGCGTCAACGCCTGGAGATCTGCGGCCTGATCGTCGGTGCCGTGCGCATTGATGCGGACGATGGTGCGCGACGGGTCCAGAGCGGTCGACACCACGGACTCGCGAGCCCCGGCCTTGTCCGCGGCACCGACAGCATCTTCGAGATCGAGGATCACCACATCTGCTCGGGCTGCGGCTTTCTCGTATCGCTCGGGTCGGTCTGCCGGGCAGAACAGCCACGCCGGACCGGGCGGTAACCAACTCATACGGCATCCTCGGGGCGCATCCGAACAAGCGTCTTGCGGACCGCGATGGCGACGACGTCCCCGTGCTGATTTCGACCGGTGTGGGTGAACGTCACGATGCCTTCGCCGGGGCGAGACTTCGACTCGCGCTTGTCCGAGATCAGCGTCTCCGCGTACAGCGTGTCGCCGTGGAACAGCGGCTTGGGAAAGGACACTTCAGAGAAACCCAGGTTCGCGACGATGGTGCCTTGAGTCAACTGCGTCACCGACAACCCGACGAGGGTCGAGACCGTGAACATCGAGTTCACCAGGCGCTGGCCGAAAGGTGTTGTCTCGCTGTAGGCGGCGTCGAGGTGCAGGGCCTGAGTGTTCATCGTCTGCGTGGTGAACAGCGTGTTGTCGGCCTCGGTGATGGTCCGTCCCGGGCGGTGTTCGTAGACGGTGCCCAGTTCCATCTCCTCGAACCACAGGCCGCGTTGCCGAATGCGCTTGTCGCTCACAGTCCCAGGCTCCGGGCGATCAGCATCAGTTGGACCTCGGTTGTACCCTCGCCGATTTCGAGGATCTTGCTGTCGCGGTAATGACGGGCGACGACGTACTCGTTCATGAAACCGTAGCCGCCGTGGATCTGCGTGGCATCGCGCGCGTTGTCCATTGCCGCCTCGGAGGCGACGAGCTTGGCGATGGACGCTGCCTTCTTGAACGGCTTGCCCGCCAACATCAATGCCGCTGCGTCGTAGTAGGCAGTGCGAGCAGTGTGTGCACGGGCCTCCATTCGGGCGATCTTGAACGAGATCGCCTGATTGCGGGCGATCGGAGCACCGAAGGCCTCACGCTCCTTGGCGTACTTGACGCTCTCGTCGACGCAGCCTTGCGCGGCACCGACCGATACCGCAGCGATCGCGATCCGGCCCTCGTCGAGGATGTGCAGGAAGTTCGCGTACCCGCGACCTTCCTGGCCGAGCAGGTTCTCCTGGGGTACGCGCACATCGGTGAAACTGAGTGGGTGTGTGTCGGACGCATTCCAACCGACCTTGTTGTACGCAGCCTCCGCGACGAAGCCCGGGGTGGCGGTGGGCACCAGGATCGAGGAGATCTGCTTGCGTCCGGTTGCCTCGTCGACGCCGGTCACCGCGGTGACGGTGACGAGCTCGGTGATGTCGGTACCGGAGTTGGTGATGAATTGCTTGCTGCCGTTGATGATCCAGTCACCGCCGTCACGCTTGGCGGTGGTCTTGGTGCCGCCCGCGTCACTACCCGCACCGGGCTCGGTCAGACCGAACGCGGCCAGGGCTTTACCCGCTGTGAGCTTGGGCAGCCACTGCTCCTTCTGCGCATCGTTGCCGAAGCGGTAGACGGGCATGGCACCGAGCGAGACGCCGGCTTCGAGCGTCATCGCGACACTCTGATCGACCTTACCGAGCTCCTCGAGTGCCAGGCACAGGGCGAAGTAGTCGCCGCCCATGCCGCCGTATTCCTCGGGGAACGGCAGACCGAACAGGCCCATCTCGGCCATCCCGGCGACGACCTCGTACGGAAACGAGTGCTCGGCATCGTGTTTCGCCGAGACCGGCGCGACGACCGTCCGGGTGAAGTCGGCAACGGACTTCACCAGTTGCTGGTACTCGTCGGGCAGATTCGACGAAGACAGAAGATCGGTCATGGCTGGTCCTGTTCGGTGTCGGTGGGAACGATTCGGGCGAGGACTTGGTCTACGCGGACCTGATCCCCCACTGCAACGGTGAGTTCGACGGTGCCGTCGATCGGTGTGGTCAAGGTGTGTTCCATCTTCATCGCCTCGACGACGACGATGGCCGAGCCTGCGGTGACGGCGCTGCCGGTGGTGGTTCCGATCGCGATGATCGAACCCGGCATCGGTGAGAGGATCTCGGCGTCCCCGGAGTGCGCTTCGTTCTCGCGCACACTGGGCTCGGCGATCCGATCGACACGCCAGGTACCCCGAGAGTTGGAAACCCAGGTGGCCGAGCCGCTTCGGGCGAACGTGATCGTCTCGCGGCGGTCGTCGAGCACCACGTCCACCGAATCTTCGCTGGCCACGGCGCGCAGGGCACGCGGCATTCCGTCGTCGACGACGACCGTCGCCGCATCGAGGGTCCCGGTGATGGACACGTGGGCAGTGCGCCCTCCCGATGCCAGACGGCAGTGGAACGGCGCGTGCGCTCCCACACGCCATCCCGACGGCGTACCCCAGATGTCGTGGCCTGCCGCCTGCCACACATCGAGCCAGGCAATGGCTGCCGCGGCGATCAGTGCCTCGTCGGTTGCCTCGGCGGCGACGAAATCCTCGACCCGGCGGTCGAGCAGTCCGGTGTCGAGGTTGCCGGTTCGGACGTCGTTGTCGGCGAGCAGGAATCGCGCGAACTCGATGTTGGTGACGACTCCGAGCACGGCAGTGTCGGCGAGCGCCCGATCCAAGGTACGCAGCGCCGTGCTGCGGTCTGGGCCGTAGGCAATGATCTTCGAAAGCATCGGGTCGTAATTGCTACCCACCTCGGTTCCGACGGCGAGGCCGGAGTCGACGCGGATGCCGGGACCGGTGGGTTCACGCAATCCGACGACGGTGCCGCCGGTGGGGAGGAATCCGCGGCTGGGATCCTCCGCGTAGACGCGGGCCTCGATGGCGTGGCCGGTCAGCTGAATGTCGTTCTGGCTCAGAGTGAGCGCTTCACCGGCGGCTACCCGGACCTGCCATTCGACGAGGTCGAGTCCGGTGACCATCTCGGTGACCGGGTGCTCGACCTGCAGGCGGGTGTTCATCTCCATGAAGAAGAACTCGTCCGGGCTGTCCGCCGAGACGATGAATTCGACCGTGCCGGCACCCGAATAGTCGACGCTTCGGGCGGTGTTGCACGCGGCCTCGCCGATGCGCGCCCGGGTCTGTTCGTCGAGCAGCGGTGACGGTGCTTCCTCGATGACCTTCTGATGCCGCCGCTGCAGACTGCATTCGCGCTCGCCGAGATGGATGACGTTGCCGTGTCCGTCGGCGAGGATCTGCACCTCGATATGCCGGGGCCGCAACACGAATCGTTCGAGGAACAGAGTGTCGTCACCGAAGGACGAGGCCGCTTCCCGGCGAGCGCTGGTCAATGCCGCGGGGAGGTCCTCGGCGCGCTCGACCAGACGCATGCCCTTGCCGCCGCCGCCTGCGGACGGTTTGACCAGTACGGGGAAGCCGACGTCGGGTGCGCCGGCGATGAGGTCGTCGTCGGACAGTCCGGGTCGGGAGATGCCGGGTACGACGGGTACGCCGAATGCACTGACGGCGGCCTTGGCGGCGATCTTGTCGCCCATCACTTCGATGGCCTTGGCCGGCGGCCCGAGGAAGGCGATTCCCGCTGTGGCACAGGCGGTTGCGAACTCCGAGTTCTCGGACAGGAAGCCGTATCCGGGATGAATTCCCTGTGCGCCGGTGGCTTTCGCGGCGGCGATCACCTTGCCGATGTCGAGGTAGCTCTCGCGTGCGCTGGCGGGCCCGAGTCGTACGGCGGTATCGGCTTCGCGGACGTGCCGGGCGTCGGCGTCCGCGTCGCTGTAGACGGCGACGGTGCGAATCCCCATGCGACGCAACGTGCGTGCCACTCGGACGGCGATCTCGCCGCGGTTGGCGATCAGAATGGTGTCTATCGTGGTCATGTCTCTCACATCCTGAAAACGCCGTAGGAGACCGGCTCGAGCGGCGCATTCGCGCACGCCGAGAGAGCCAGTCCGAGAACCTGCCTGGTATCGGCGGGGTCGATGATGCCGTCGTCCCAGAGCCGGGCCGTCGAGTAGTAGGGGTTGCCCTGACTTTCGTACTGATCCCGGATCGGAGCTTTGAACGCTTCCTGGTCTTCGTCGCCCCACGGTTTGCCCGCCGCATCGAGCTGGTCGCTGCGCACGGTGGCGAGCACCGATGCGGCCTGTTCACCGCCCATCACCGAGATGCGGGCGTTGGGCCACATGAACAGGAAGCGGGGCGAATATGCTCTGCCGCACATGGAGTAGTTGCCCGCACCGTACGAGCCGCCGATGACGACGGTGATCTTCGGGACGCGGGCGCAGGCCACGGCCGTCACCATCTTCGCGCCGTGTTTTGCGATGCCGCCTGCCTCGTAGTCGCGGCCGACCATGAAGCCGGTGATGTTCTGCAGGAAGACGAGCGGGATGCTGCGCTTGTCGCACAGTTCGATGAAATGTGCGCCCTTCATGGCAGATTCGGCGAACAGGACACCGTTGTTGGCGATGATTCCGACGGGATGGCCGTGGAGGTGGGCGAATCCGGTGACGAGTGTCTTGCCGTATTCGGCCTTGAACTCGTCGAGTTCGCCTGCGTCGACCACTCGGGTGATCACCTCGCGCACGTCGTACGGGGTGCGAGGATCGGTGGGCACGACGTCGTAGATCTCGCTCTGATCGGCAACGGGCTCGCGGGTGGTGACGACGTCCCATGGCCGCGTGGTGCGCGGTCCGAGAGTGGAGACGATGCGGCGCACTCGTCGCAGTGCGTCTCGATCGTCGTCGGCCAGATGGTCGGTGACGCCGGAGATCTTCGAGTGCAGATCACCACCGCCGAGTTCTTCGGCCGTGACGACCTCGCCGGTCGCGGCCTTCACCAGAGGCGGGCCGCCGAGGAAGATCGTGCCCTGGTTCCTGACGATGATCGCCTCGTCGCTCATCGCAGGCACGTAGGCACCGCCCGCGGTGCAGGAGCCCATGACGGCAGCGATTTGCGCAATTCCTTTGGCGCTCATGGTCGCTTGGTTGAAGAAGATGCGGCCGAAGTGGTCGCGGTCGGGAAACACCTCGTCCTGACGCGGCAGGAATGCGCCGCCCGAGTCGACGAGGTAGATGCACGGGAGGGTGTTTTGCAACGCGATTTCCTGAGCGCGCAGATGCTTCTTGACCGTCATCGGGTAGTAGGTGCCGCCCTTGACCGTCGCGTCGTTGGCGATGATCACGCACTCGCGTCCGGAGACGCGGCCGATGCCGGCGATGACACCGGCACCGGGGCATTCGTCGTCGTACAGACCGTTGGCGGCCAGTGGGGCGATTTCCAGGAATGGGCTGCCCGGATCCAGCAGCTCGTCGACGCGGTCGCGGGGGAGCAGCTTGCCGCGGGCGATGTGTCGCTGCCGGGACTTCTCGTTGCCGCCCAGGGCCGCGGCGGCGAGCCGGTCGGCGAGTTCGCTGGTGAGAAGCTCGTGATCTGCGCGGTTGGCAGCGGTATCGATCGCCATGAGGTGCACGCCTTAGGGGTCGGACGTCGGTGTCGCAGGAGTTCAGTTAATGGTTGATAACTGACATGATAGTAAACTACGATTAACTGAGTGTCCAGGGTCGAGGGGGTGCAGGAGTTGGAAAAGCCGACGACCGTGCGCGAGCAACGCAAGGCCGAGCGCCGGCAACAATTGCTCGACGCCGCGGCATCGCTGTTCGCCGATCGCGGGTTCACCTCCGTGCGGCTAGAGGATCTGGGCGCGGCAGTGGGAATCAGTGGTCCCGCCGTTTATCGCCACTTTCCGAACAAGGAGGCGGTGCTCGTCGAATTGATGGTCGGAATCTCGGAGTATCTGCTCGACGGCGGGCGCGAGGTGGTCGGCCGAGAGGTCGTCGACTCGGGGACAGTGTCGGCCTTGGTGGAGTTCCACCTCGATTTCGCTTTCGAGACACCGGCATTCATTCGCATCCAGGATCGCGACCTGCAAAGCCTCCCCGAGGGAGCTCGACGCAAGGTGCGCCGAATGCAGCGCGAGTACGTGGAACTGTGGGTCGAGGTGCTGTGTGCCGTCGACCCGGAGTTGAACGAGGCCGATGCGCGCACCACAGCGCACGCGGTCTTCGGCCTGATCAACTCGACGCCCTACAGCGCGGGGCGTACTCCGTCACGAAGTGCTCGGCCGGTGTTGCGAACAATGGCACTGGGGGCTCTGGGGGTACGGCACTGACCTGAGTGTCCACAATTCACCTCACCGACCGCGATCCCGCCTACGGAACGAAATAGTGGGCGCTGAGGTCACCTGCGACGCTCGATACCGCAGTCCGGTTACCTCGCGAGGTGATAGAACTCGAAGATGCGCACCTTGGTCATCACGCAGAACATCACCGTTGACGGCGTCATCGAAGCCACCGACGACTGGTTCGCCCAGGCAGGTCACGATGCGGAGCTCGATGCTGCGTTGGCCGCTCAGCGCGATATGTCGGACGGGTTCCTGGTAGGTCGAGTGACCTTCGAGGGTATGCGTGACTATTGGGGACCGAAGACCGACGACACCACGGGGGTCACCGATCACCTGAACAGGGTTGCCAAGTACGTCGTGTCCTCGACACTGAAAGACCCTGGTTGGGTGAATTCGACCGTGTTGTCGGGGCCGTTGACGGAGGAGATCACGCGACTGAAGGAACTGGACGGTTCCGATATCGTGTGTACCGGAAGTATCACCCTGTGTCGCAGCCTGATTGCGGCAGACCTCGTCGATGAGTACCGGCTGTTCCAGTACCCCTACGCGCGTGGTCACGGCGAACGATTGTTCGACGGAACTCCGCCACAGACTCTGAACCTCGTGGAATGCCGACCGTTTACGTCGGGTGCGTCGTTGGCGCGGTACCGCGTCGTTCGATGAAGTCGAGTTCGTATTCGAGATGACGAGCCTTGCAACGGGGGTGCCCGTCTGCACGAGCCGAGGACCGAGGCCGAGCTGATTGTGTTCTGCTCGGTCGGGCTGTCCGTTCGATCGAGTCCGACTATTCGGATTCGCACGTCGCGGCGTCGATGATTTCGTCGAGTGTGTCGCGGGAACGCTGCAGGTTCCGGATGGCCTCGTCCACCCGCGCTCGCTCTGTCGTCAAGACCTCGGACAGTTTTTCGGTGGCGTTTGCGGATGGCCGGCCATCGACGTCTCGCATGCACGGCAACAGAGCGGATACGGTTTTGCTGCCGACTCCTGCAGCGAACAGATGCTGGATGTGCACCACTCGATCGACTGCCCACTCCGAGTAGATTCGCTGGCCGGACGGTGAGCGATCCGAAGTCAGTAGTCCTTGCTGCTCGTAGTAGCGCAAAGACCGTTCACTGACGCCTGTCCTGCGGGCCAACTCCCCGATTCGCATGGTTCGGTTATACCTTCGACGGTTGACTCTGACATGGGTGTCAGGTTTTACCGTGTCGTCCATGACAGACGAGACACGCTTCGAGCCGCCTTACAAGTACAGCCCCATCGTCGACAGAGCCCCGATCGTGTGGCCGGGGTCCGCGCGGGTTGCGGTATACGTCGGGCTGAACGTCGAGCACTTTCTCTTCGACGAGCCGTCGACCAGCATTTGGCCGAGCAGTTCGGCACTGACTCCGGACGCGCTCAATCACGGTTGGCGTGATTACGGTGCGCGCGTCGGCATCTGGCGCACAATGGAGAGTCTCGATCGTCATGGAATTCGCCCCAGTGTTCTGCTCAATTCAGATGTTGTACAGCACTATCCACAGATCATTGCCGCTGGTCTGGAGCGACACTGGACGTGGCTCGCACACGGACGCACGAATTCGAGATTGCACAGTGGACTCGAACCGGACGAAGAACTGCGCGTACTGAAAGAGGTAACCGACGTTATTCGCGCAGCGACGGGCACCGCTCCTCGCGGTTGGATGGGCCCAGGACTGACCGAGACCCACCACACTCCGGCGATTCTCGCGGAGCTGGGCTACCGCTATGTTCTGGACTGGACCAACGACGACCAGCCGTATGCGCTGACAACCCCGGGGATGCTCAGCGTTCCGTACACCGTCGAACTCAACGATCTTCTGCTGTTCGGTAAAGGGCTCACCGGTCCGGATTTCGTGCAGATGGTGGTGGATTCCTACGAACAACTGCGTGCGGATTCGACCACGAGCGGACGGGTCCTGCCTCTTGCTCTGCACCCCTTCGTGATCGGGCAACCCTTCAGACACAAGTATCTCGATCTCGCGCTGGCCTACCTCGCGGCGCAACCCGACGTCTGGTTGACCACCAGTGACGAGATCGCCGACGAATACATCCGGCAGTCGGAAGGCCAGGATCCTCCTGGAGGATCGTGACGACGGCCGCGGTGAACGTCGTTCGAGTGGTGATGGCGTCGGCTGCATCCCAACTCGAGAACGTCACGAGGCTTCAGCTGTTGCAGATCACTTCGTGCCCTGAGCTTCGAGCCGCCTTACAGCGCGGGACGTAGTCCGTCACGTACCGCCAGGCCGGTGTTGAGAGCAATGGCGTCGAGAGCGTTGGGAGTTCCTGAGTGACGCTTTGACCACCTACACAGACGCGTGTACGGTTTCGTCCGCATCTCGGCGGGTGGGCTCGGGCGAGCGTGCGCGACGGGACCCGATCATCCCGGCGGCAACGGCACCGACGAGGCAGGCCCCACCGACCGTGTATCCCAATAACGGTCCGCGAGAAGTCAACCAGGCCAGTTTGTTCGCTGCATCGCGCGCCGAGGCCACCTGCTCCGAGCGGCCCGTCTCGTCCAGGGCGATCGACGCCTTGAAAATGGTGACCTCGGGGATCTTCGGATCTCTCGCGAAGTACTGGTACGGGGTTTCCTTGCCCCACACCAGGCTTCCGCTTCTGGGTTCGACGTAGATGTCGCGAACGTTCGAGTACCACCGCTTCATCGTGATCGGTTCGTCCCCGTCGCCCAGTCCCCACTTCGATGCAGGCAGGGTCACCGAATTGATCGGCGATTGCGTCGTGGTCGAGAGGTCGGCTTCGGTCACGATCGATCGGAAGTGATAGATCGGCAGCCCCTCCATGGTGAGTTCCTCCACGAAGTTCGCCTCGAAGCTCGTCCACGCCGTCGCGTCGTAGACCGTGTACGTGATCGGCTGCGTATCGAAGGGAAAGCGATGCTGTAACCCTGTGCGCGGCAATGGAACAGCAGCCGAATCGACGGTGGTCTGTAGTGATCCCGCCGGCTCGACGGGTAAGCCCGTGCGCCGGTCGCTGGTCACTCGATCCACCGAGGCGGTCAGCAGGCTCTCGTCCCCGTCGCGGTCGGCGCGTCGCACCGTGGCTCCGACCTGGAAGGTGACGCGGTCTGCGTCGGAGGGGTCCTCCACGGTGATGTACCGCTGGAGAACGAGGGGAACACCTGTTGCAATCGACAAGGGGCCGGGTCCCGTGATCGTCTTGGAGTCGAGGACCTCACCGCCTGCTCCGTCTGCCGTGGTGGCCACCGTGGTGGCGGCGATGTCGAGGGGAGTCACGGCCAGGCTGTCATATACGAGGGTGGGCAGAAGTAGCGCAACGACGATCGCGAAGGATCCCAGACCTGCCAGCGCGCACATCGCGATTCTGACCCGTGACATGAACATCGTCCCCACTGTTTTCGATCTCGGCCACCTCATACTGCCGTGACGAAAGCGTCGAATGTCCGCTTCCGCGTTGTGACCTGTCAGCACGTTCGGGGGAAATGACAGAGACATCAACTGATGTTGAGACTGTGCCTCGCGGTGCACACTGGTGTCGATCGCGCTGAACAGGGGGACGACCATGGCGACCGGTATCGATCGAGGCACGGTGGTCGATCGCGGCAGCCGTTGGCGAACCATCGGGACGTTGCGAACCGGGCCCGGTTCCGCAGTCCTTCCTTTCGGCTGGGGACCGGCGATCGTGTTGGTCCTCGTGGCCTTCGTGGACCGTATCGAATTCAGCCTCGTCGCCGCGGTTCTTCCTCAGCTGCAGGCCGAATGGGGTTTCGGCGACGCGGTGGCGGGATCGCTGCCCAGTGCATCCGCGATCGCCGCGGGCGTCCTGGCGATACCGGCTGCGTACTTCGCCGACCGTCACGATCGCGGCAGGATCGTGACCTGGGTCGTCGTTCTGTGGTCTCTGGCGACGCTGGGCTCGGCGCTTGCGCCCACCTTCCTGATCTTCTACCTCGTGCGGGTCGGTCTTGCCGCCGCGGAGGCGGTGGACAACCCGGCGAGCGCGAGTCTGCTTGCCGACTTCTATCCGCCTGCAACACGATCCACCGCGTTCGGTTGGTGGCGAACGTCCGCGTACCTGGGCGGCGCGGGCATCGTCCTGGGTGGTGTGCTGGCGGACTGGCTGGGCTGGCGCGGGGCGTTCATGGTCATGACGATCCCGGGACTGCTTGTTGCAGTGCTCGTCTCACGTCTGAAAGAACCCGAACGTGGATACGCCGACACGGTGGCAGCCCATGCAGACCCGAGCGCGCAGACTGCAGCACCGTCCGGGCCGCTGGGCTCGCAGATACGGCGAGTTCTGCCCATCCGAACGCTGTGGTTCACCGGAGCGGCTCTGACGGTCATGAGTCTGTCGATCGGTGGTCTGACCTTCTGGCTTCCGAGTCTGCTGCAACGCCGATACGGCCTGTCCGAATCGGCGGCCGCGACGGCGGGCGGAGGAATGACACTTATGGGGATCGTTATCGGCACGCTCGTCGCCGCGATGGCAACCCGACGAGCCATGATCGGGACCAGCCTCGCGCAGTGGCGAGTACTGCTCGGCGGTGGCGGGATTCTGCTGGGCAGCGTCTTCATGTCGATTGCCCTCGTAATGAACTCCACGGTGGTGTTCGTCGTATTTCTCACCGTCTTCGCGTTCTTCTCGGCTTTCGCCCTCCCCACGCTCACCGCGTGTGTCGCCGACGTCGTCCCGGCACGTGACCGAGGTCTGGGATTCGGCATGCTCCAGATCGCCGCGACGGTGGGCGGTGCCGTCGGGCCGCTCCTGGTCGGCGTGGTCTCCGATGCTGCGAACTCACTCACGGTCGGCATGATTCCGCTCCTACCGCTGTTGGCCGTCGGCGGAGTTCTCGCCCTCCTGGCCTACTGGTCCGTGGAAGGCGATGCGCAACGCGTCCTGGCCGCCGCAGCGCGAGAAGAGTAATCCGTCGTCATCGGAGACAATGATCGACATGACGACCCAACTATCGCGCGCCGAGCTCGGCAGACGGCAGAGTCGATTCACTCTCGACGAGGTTCCTCGGCTGCTGGCGATGGCCGGCTTCATTGCCGCGTTGCATGTGATCGGGTGGGGGCTGTTCACCCATTACGACTCCATTCCGAGTATTCACGGCCTGACCGGAGCCGACGGCACCCTCGTCTACGCCGGAGCCGGCGTGCTGGCGTACACCCTCGGTCTCAGGCACGCGTTCGACGCCGATCACATCGCCGCCATCGACGACACCACCCGCTTTCTCTTGCAGAAGGGCAAGCGGCCGTTGGCCGTCGGGCTGTTCTTCTCGCTCGGTCACTCGACCGTCGTGTTCGTGTTCGTCGCCGCTATTGCCTTCGTCGCCTCGCAGGCGACGGCATTCCAGGATGCCTTCGCCGGGGTCGGCGGCATCATCGGCACGTTGGTGTCCGGAACGTTCCTCTATCTCATCGCCGCGCTGAACATCGCGGTCCTCGCCGGCATCGTCGGGGTGTGGCGGCGCGCGAAACGCGGTGAGTTCACCGAGGCCGGGCTCGACGAGCTGCTGGCCAAGCGCGGCTTGATGAATCGACTGTTCCGGGGCCGCTACGACAAGATGATCAACCACTCGTGGCAGATGTACCCGCTCGGCCTGTTGTTCGGGCTCGGTTTCGATACCGCCACTCAGGTCGGTCTGCTCGCCATCGCCGGCACCACCGCTATCGCAGGCGGACTCCCACCGATGGCGATCATCGCGCTGCCGGTCCTGTTCGCCGCGGGCATGACCACGATGGACACGATCGACGGCATTTTCATGTCCAAGGCATACGGCTGGGCGTTCGTCACCCCGGTCCGCAAGATCTACTACAACATGACGATGACGGGCCTCTCGGTCTTCGTAGCCCTGGTGATCGGGACGGTGCAGCTGCTGACCCTGCTTGCCGAGCAGTTCGAGCTGACCGGTGGCCTGTGGGACGCACTGGCCGTCATCGATCTGAATCTGGCCGGCCAACTCGTCGTCGGCACGTTCTTCGTTGTCTGGATCGGCGCGGTCGTGTATTACAAGGTGGCGCGCATCGACGAACGCGGTGGCGTTCTCGCACACTCGAATGCAATGGAGAATCAGTGATTGCTCGTCGTCGGATCGGTGTCCTCGCAGTCGTCGCAGCGCTCGCCGCCAGCATGGCGAGTTCGACACTGCTCGCGGCCCCGGCCTCCGCAGCACCGGCGATCACGCAGGACATCGGTGACGTCGTCTCCAGTCGTGAGCTGCCACAGGACTTCTGGATTCCCGGTTCGTCCTCGGCCGAAGTGCTCACCTACGTCACCACCGACACGTTCGGCGAGAAGGCGCTCAGCACCGGCACCGTCTTCCTGCCGCAGGGCACTGCCCCGGACGGCGGTTGGCCGGTGATCTCGTGGGCCCACGGCACGTCCGGACTCGGTGACTCGTGCGCACCGTCCGTCGCGGGACCGGCTCTGGCCGAACGTGATCTGCCGTATCTGGGGAACTGGCTCGCGCAGGGCTACGCCATCGTCGCCAGTGACTACGCCGGACTCGGAACACCCGGTTTGCCCACGTATCTCGACGGTAGGACCACGGCACACAACGTCGTGGACATGGTCAAGGCAGGCCGCAATTACAGCGAAGACCTCTCGCGATCCTGGGTGGCCGTCGGCCAATCGCAGGGCGGCGGCGCAGCGATCTACACCGCTCGGTACGCAACCGAATTCGGTGGACCGGATCTGGACTATCGCGGGGCAGTCGGCACCGGAACCCCCGCGTACATCGAGAAGTTGGTCTCTATCGGTGGACCGGGAGTTCCGCCCGTGGAGCTACCGTCGGGACTGACTGCGTACGTCGCGTACATCGGCGCTTCGTTGCGCTACGCGCACCCCGAGCTCGGGCTGGACAACATCTTGACCCCCCTCGGAAAGAAGTACGCAGACCTGGCCGAGACGGCGTGTGTGTCGGACCTCGAGGAGCAACTCGACGGCGTGAAGATCGGCGATTTCTTCACCGCGCCGCTGACCAGCCTGCCCAATTTCACGGCCGTGCTCGACGACTACATGGCGATGCCCGAAACCGGATTCGACAAGCCCTTCTTCATGGGAAACGGGCTGCAGGACATCGACGTTCCGTTCCCGACCACTGCCGCCTACGTCGCCCGTCTCACGGCCGCCGGTCAGCCTGTGACGTTCCGGGCCTACAACACCGACCACAGTGGAGCCCTCGTTCAGTCCCAGGCCGACACGATCCCGTTCGTCGCAGGACTGTTCCGCTAGGTGACCGGGCGCTTGCTGGGCAGACCGTACGCCCGAGCCGTGAACTTTTCGAGCACGGTGCGCGGCAGCAATCGTTGGGCGAGGAACACTGCAGGCGCATTGCTGCCGACGGCGTAGATCGGAAGAGTTTTCTTGTCCTCGACGGCTCGCAACACCGTCTTGGCGACGGTCTCGGCCGAGATACCCTGTGCCTCTTTGGCGTCGAGCTTTGCGATCACTGTGGTGAAATCGCGTAGATACGGCGAATGCGGTCCGCAGTACTTGGTGCGACGCGCCGAGAGCCCGGTGGCGATCGAGCCGGGTTCGACTGTGGTGATGTCGACTCCGAACGGCTCGAGCTCGAACCGCGCCGCGGTGGCGAACCCCTTGATTGCAGCCTTCGTCGCGGCGTACGAGGAACGGTAGGCCAGCGGGAAACTCGCCAGCATCGACCCGACGTTGATGATTCGTCCGCGTCCACGCTCGCGCATCGCCGGTAGTACGGCCTGGGTCAGCTCGATCGCGCCGAAGACGTTGAGCTGGAACAGCCGGGTGATCGCCTCGATGGGGAGTTCTTCGATCGGTCCGCACTGACTTTCACCGGCATTGTTGATCAGCACATCGATCGGGGTGTCGCCGATTCCGTCCACGAACGCGCGAATCGATCCCGGATCCGTCAGGTCGAGATCGCGGTAGTCGACGCCTGGGATCGGGTCGGACACGTTCGAGCTGTTGCGGCTCGTCCCGATGACGCGAAAGCCGCGAGCGATGAGAAGTTCGGCGATCGCCTCGCCGATTCCGGAGGTCGCTCCGGTGACAATTGCAGTATTCATCTACGCCTCTTGGTTGCTGTGCGAGGTGCTGTGCGCGTGGAACTGGTTGTGTGAACAGGTTTCGTCGCGTTGGGCGAGGGGCGATCTTCGGTGCACAGTGTGGTGCTCGGCACCACTGTGTGCAGGGACGGCACCGACTTGCCGGCCGACATCACCGTCCGGTCCGGACGAACGATCGCTGCAACAGCGCGACCGCGCCGCAGCCACAAGCCGAGATCGGACGAGGCCGCTACTTCCACCACTGCGGCACCGCGCCGCTGGACCTCGCGTCGCTGCTCCACGGTCAGGGGTGTCGACGCGAGAAACAGGAACTGCCCAGGTGCGCGATCATCGAGTCGCATCCCATTGTCCAACAGGCTGTTCGGGCAGAGTTGTCCGGCGAGTGAGCGAGGCTGCATCGGCGATCGCAGAACGTACTGCGACCCGACGAGGGAGGGCGTAGTGCTCGCGGTGACCTTGTCGCCGATGACCGGAAGATGTCCGAGGACGGGCGCGATGTTGGTTCGCATGATGCCGGTGAGCTTGCTCCCGCCGGTCATGGCCCGCCCTATCATCACGGCCAGCCTGATCATGGCCTTGGCGTGCGTCTTTCGTTCGGTCTCGTAGCTGTCCAGCGCGGACTGGGGCACGTGTCCGTCGAGTGCGCCGACCAACTTCCACACCAGGTTGCGGGCGTCGCGCAATCCTGCTCCCATTCCCTGACCGATGAACGGCGGTGTCAGATGCGCGGCGTCGCCCAGGACGAAGACCCGGCGATCACGCCACCGATCGGCAATCTGTGCCTTGAAGGTGTACTCGGCACTGCGAATCAGCTTCATCTCAGGGATCTCCACCGCAACGAACCACGGTGCGATCAGTGGGTGTACTGCCGAGAGATCGGTGAACTCGTCGAGGGTTTCGCCGTCGAGCATCTGGAACTCCCAGCGGTAGCGCGTGGTTCCGATACGCATGTACGTCGCCGATCTCTCGGAATCGCACACCTGATGCACACCGTCCCACTGGTCGAGGTCGACATCGGTCTCGATATCGACGACCAGCCAGCGCTGCTCGAAACCGAGATCCTCCATTTTCGAGCCGATGGACCTGCGCACCACACTGTTGGCACCGTCGCACCCGAGAACGTAGTCGGCGGTCACCCAGTGCGGCGTTCCGTCCTCGGTGGACGTGTACGAGACCCGGACACTGTCTTTCAGATTCTGTACATCGGTGATCTCGCATCCTCCGCGCATCGCAATGCCGTCGTAGCGAGCAATGTGAGAACGCATCAGACGCTCGAGTTCGGGTTGATCGAACATGTTGGCCTGCGGATAGCCGTGCGGTCTGTCGTCGGGATCGCGCTCGAACTCGGCCAGGGTCCGCAGGTCCTTGGTGCACAGTCGTAGCCCGCGCGCCGGACGTGAGATGGCGGCGAAATCCTCTGCCACACCGATGTCGTGGAGAATTCGGTACACCTCGTCGTCGAGGTGGACCGCGCGCGGCTGGGGATAGACATCTGCCCAGCGGTCGAGGACGAGAGTGGGTACGCCGTACCGGGCCAGCTGGAGCGCGGCGGTCATCCCCGTCGGCCCAGCGCCGACGATCACCACCCGGTGGTGCGCGCCGTCGGGCTCGTGTTCGCTCATCGGTAGGAGACCCGGGTGCGCTGAACCCCCAGATCCAGGGCTCCGTCGGGAGTCGAGCTCGTCAGTTCGAGCACGTCGCCGTCCTGCAGGAAGTCGGGATTCTTGGCCTGCTTCTTGAAGAAGACCTTCCACTTGACCGACGGCGGAATCAGAGCACCGATCATCTCGATCGGCTTGGCGGGAGCCTTGAGGGCGGTACCGCCGGGTGTGCCGGTGAGGAGCAGGTCGCCGGGATCGATGCGCTGGAACTTGCTCAGCGCCTTCAGTGATTCGACCGGCCGGAAGATCATGTCTGCGACCGTACTGTCCTGTCGGACAGTGCCGTTCACTCGGAGCGTCATGGCCAGCTCGCCGAATCGATCGAACTCGCCCTGCTCCAGCAGTACCAATCGTGGGCCTACAGGAGTGAAGGTGGGGTACGACTTGCCCTCGTAGAACTGGGTTTTCGGCAGCTGCACGTCACGCGCCGAGACGTCGTTGGTGAGTACGAGTCCCGCCACGTACTCGGCCACATTGGTGGCGTCGATCTTGGTGCCGACGGTCAGAGTCTTGCCGAACACCAGACCGATCTCGATCTCGTAATCGAGAAGTTTCACGTGCGGGGGCTTGACGACGTCATCGGTGGGGCCGCTGATCGAACCCGAGGTCTTCCGGAAGAACGTCAGCGGCACCGTCTCGGGGTTCATGCCCGAATCCTTGACGTGCGAGACGAAATTGGTCATGTTCGCCATCACGCGGCATGGTGCGGTGACCGGGGAGAGCAGCGACAGTGTCTCCACCGCAACAACATCGGTGCCGGCACGCGCTGCATCCACGGCCACGCGATCGGCCAGAAGCTCGGCAGTGGTGGTTGCCGAAGTGTCGATGCGCGACGCTCCGTTCGGGGTCTCGACCCACCAGGCGTCGGCGGTGCGTAGTACAGCGATGCTCATGAGGAAGCCACTTTCATCAGGCCGCGAAGGCGTTCGGTGTCGAATTCGTTGTTGTTGCGTAGCGAGGAGAGGATCGATTTCAGTTCGTGCAGAGACGCTTTGCTCGGCGCGATTCCGAGAAAGTCCTTGGATGCCGGTGGGCCCCACTGTGCGAGGCCCGACGCCGTCATCGGTGCCCAGCCGGGTTCGAGCGAACTGTCGAACATGTCGCCGTCGCTGAAATGCTCCACCAGGAAACCGTCGGGATCACGCCAGTAGTCGAAGATCTGGCTGCCCTGGATGTGTCTGCCGATACCCCAGGAATGCTTGTACCCACGCTCGGTGAGGAATTCGCCACCGGCGGCGATGGCATCGATGTCGGTCACCTGATACGCCGAGTGCACGTACCGATTCGACGGACCGAGAGTCATGGCGAGCGTGTGATGATCGGACGGGATGCTGCCGCGATCGCAGCGGATGAAGCTCATCACCGGGCCTCGGTCGCGTTGGCCGTCGTAGTAGAGGAAATCGCTGACGATCAGTCCCAGGTGATGCAGGTACCAGTTCAGGTTCTCCAGGTAGTCCACTCGCTGCAGCACCACATGCCCGAGTCGTTGTACTCGCGCGGGCTGATGCGGTGGGCGCTGAGTGGCGTTCACCCGGTTGCGGGGATCGCCGAAGTTGTAGGTGTGTGTGTCCTGGCCCGGAAGCTCCGGGTGTTCGGTGTATCCCGAGACGACCTGGACGGGCTGACCGCCCGGATCGGTCAGAGTGACGGCGATACCGCCGAGGGTGTCGGGCAGTCGGTGGACGCGCTGCCCGGTGGCCTCGGCGAGTCGGACGACGTCGGCATCCTCGGCGGCGGCGAACGCTGCACCGACGAATCGCGTTCGCTTACCGCGTCGGATGATCACGCACGGTGAGCCGATGTGGGTGCCACGAAGGTGAATCTCCTCGGACGTCCGCAGCGAGACGGTGAATCCGAACGCCACGGCGAACGCCTCGGCCTTGGCCAGGTCGGGTTTGCGGAACTCGAGCCAGGCGATGTCGCGCACCTTGACGATCGGGTCGGTGGCTTTCCCCGGGTGTTCGCCTGGTAGCGCGCCCTGATCCACATGCATGTTCTTGTGGCCGTCGACGTCGTGTCCCATCAGCCCTCCCTCGTTGTTGACACTATCGTCACCTATGAGTGCAGAGTCAGTCAAGAGTATTGACAAATTCGTCAGCGGTGAGGAAAGGTCAGCGGGAAGACCAGCGTAGACAGAGGTAGGCAACATGGTGGAGACCCAGAATCGCCTCGAACGGCGGAAGGCGCGCACCCGTGGCGCGCTGATTGCGGCGGCGCAAGGCTTCATCGCTCGGGGCGAGCTGAATGCTCCGATCGCGGAGATCACCCAGGCGGCCGACGTGGGGATGGGTTCCTTCTACAACCACTTCGTCAGCCGCGAGCAACTGTTCCAGTCGGCGGTCGACGGTGCCCTGGAACTGCTGGGACGCTACCTGGACTCGTTGACCGACGCAGGCGCAGATCCCGCCGAGGCATTCACTCGGTCGTTCCGAATATCCGGCCGACTCTTTCGGCTGCAACCGGAACTGAGCCGGGTACTCATCCACTCCGGTCCCGAGTTGATCACGTCGCAGCACGGCCTCGGTCCACGTGCGGCGAGAGACATCGTGGCCGGAATCGATGCAGGGTATTTCCGGGTCGAGGACATTCAGTTGTCCCTGGCTCTGGTGGCAGGGGCGTTGCTCGGTCTCGGCCAGCTCCTGCTCGAGCAACCCGATCGTGACGACGGCGAGGCTGTGGACCGGATGGCGTACACCGTGCTGCTCGCGCTGGGAATGTCCGACGGCGACGCCCAGGACCTGTGCTCGCGACCGCTGCCGCCGATGAGTGACGTCCCGAGCGTGGGGGACGAGAGCGAGTAGCGCACCACCGCACGAATGTCAGCGTGCGCGAGTCGATTCAAGATCGCGAATGATCTGAGCGATCGCGCGGTCGTGGACAAGCCGACGTTCCAGAATCGGGTTGATAATTCCGCGGAGCCAGAAGTACGGCGTCCACACAGCAGGGGCTATCAGTCGTGCCCGACGGGTGCGGACCGCGCGGACCAGCAACTCCGCGGCGCGCTGGGACGGCAGGCGTCGGCCCAGCGGCCATGGGAGCAATCCCCCGATTCGCTGACCGATCGGGTCGTCGTCGAGGGTGTGACGCGCCAGGTCGGTATCCACCACTCCGAAGTACGCAAGACCGGCCGATGCGCCGACGGCAGCGAACTCGATACGCAGAGCGCGTCCCAACTGTTCCACGGCACCCTTGCTCACCATGTACGCAGACCCGCCCATGCCGGGAGTGAATGCAGCACAGGACGATACGAGCAGTATGTGGCCGCCGCTCGCCACGATCTCGTCGGCAGCGGCCCGTACGATGTTGAGGACGCCGCCGAAGTTCACTGCCATCACCGAGTCGAAGACGGCGCGGTCGATCGACCGAATCGTCGCGGGCGGCGGGGTGATTCCGGCATTGGCGATCACGATGTCGAGGCGGCCGAACGTGTCGATCGTTGCCGCGACGCAGTCCACCATCGCTGCCGGATCGGTGACGTCACCGACGAGGTGAAGTGTCTTGTCGGAACCGGTCGTCCCGGGTGGAAAGTCTCGATCCACCACCGCCACTCGGACTCCCGCGGACAGTAGTGACGCCACGGTCGCAGCTCCGATGCCGCGTGCCCCACCCGTCACCAACCCGACCTTGCCGGTGAGGTCCATGGACTTGTTCATACGAGGTCCTTCGTCGTCACGAGCGTCGGATCCACACCGGCCGCCGCACTCCGACAGTGATAATGGTCGAGCTCGATGGTGGACATGCGTCGAGTGAAGTTGCGGACCGAACCCGGCCAATAGGTGACGTTTCGGCCCGAGGGGCTCAGGTAGTAGCTGCTGCATCCGCCCGAGTTCCACACCGACCCTGCCAGTAGTTCATCGGTGTGATCGGCGAACTCGGTCTGCGCGCGCCTGCTCACTTCGAGCGCCGAGATCGCGTGGGAGTCCATGGCGCGCAGGGCCGCCAGGATGTAGTTCACCTGTGCTTCGATGGTGACGACCTGCGAGGTGTACACCACCGAATTGGGGCCGAGCAGCATGAAGAAGTTCGGAAAACCGTGCACCGTGGTCCCTCGATACGACGACATCTCGCCGCCCGGCCACGTGTCCGCCAGCGACGTTCCGCCTCGCCCGACGATGCGTCGGAAGCCCGAGTGGCCGGCGACGGTGAAGCCGGTTCCGAGAACGATCGCATCCACCTCGTGCACCGTTCCGTCGGTCGTGACGATTCCCTCGGGCACGATTGCGTCGATGCCGGTGGTCTCGACGGTGACGTTCTCCCGGCACAGAGCCGGGTAGAACTTGTTGGAGAAGGTCGGCCGTTTGCAACCGAATTCATAAGAGGGCGTGAGCTTCTCGCGAAGAATCGGATCCTTCACCTGACGCCGCAGGTGTGCGCGCCCGAGTGCAGTCAGTGGGGCCAGCAGAGAACGGTGCCGAATCAATCCCGGCACCAACGCTTCCTGGAACAGATCGAACATGCGACGCATGGCGCGCTGAGCCGGTGGGAACTTCTCGAACACGGATTTGACGGAGTCGGAGATAGGCCGGTCGGGGTGCGGAAGAATCCACGTCGGTGTCCGCTGGAACAACGTGAGATGCCCGGCCTCGGGGGCCAGACGAGGGACGAACTGCACCGCCGAAGCACCGGTGCCGATGACGGCGAGGCGTCGACCCTTCACGCAATAGTCGTGGTCCCAGTTCGCGGAGTGGAACACCGAGCCCGAGAACGAATCCAGCCCTGCGATAGCGGGAGTGGCCGGTTCACTGAACGGGCCGAGGGCTCCGATCAGGATCCGAGAAGTCCATGTCCCGCCGCTCGTGCGAACCACCCACTGCGCTCGCTCGTCGTCCCACGTCGCGTCGAGTACCTCGTGTCCGAAGCGGATTCGATTCCGGATTCCGAACCGGTCGGTGCAGTCGTCGAGGTACTGCTCGATCTCGGGCTGCAGCGGATACAAGCGCGTCCAGTTGGGATTGGGCGCGAACGAGAACGAATACAGCGCCGATGGAATGTCGCATTGGGCACCGGGATAGGTGTTGACATGCCAGGTTCCACCGACGGCGGTATCACGCTCGAAGATCAAGAAGTCGCTGCGGCCTTCCTGCTCGAGCCTGATCGCGGCCCCGAGACCTCCGAAGCCCGCGCCGACGATAGCGATGTCGATGTGCGGCACGGCCGTGTCGGCAGTGGAATGTGTTGCAGTCATGGGGGTCTCCTTCTACAGATCGAGGACGAGAACTTCGCCGTCGACCGCGCCACGTGAGACGCACAGGGTGAGTGAATTCTCGCGCTCGGTGGTGCTCAGCACGCGGTCGCGGTGCTCGACGCGGCCGCCGACGAGCCCCACGACGCAGGCCCCGCAGAAGCCCTGGCGGCACGAGAACGGTTGATCCGGCCGAATTTTTCGGAGCGCGTCGAGAGCAGTCTCCTGCGCACCGACCTCGATGGTGTCGCCGGAGCCGTCGAGCTTCAGTACGAATGGGGTGCCGTCGACCACCGGTGCAGGCGCGAACAATTCGGTGTGGAATTCCCGAACCGCGGTGCTGCCGGCGGCCTCCGCGCGCAATCTGCGCGAGAGAGCCGCGGGTCCGCAGACGTACAGGGCCGAGGATCCCGTTCCGAGATCGACGATGTCCGCAGGAATGGGAAGTCCCTCGACGTCATCGGTTCTGACGATCACGTGACCATGTGAGGCGAGCGCCATCTGTTGCAGTTCGGCGACGAACGGCAGACTCGCACGCGATCTTCCGTGGTAGTAGAGCGTCCACCGTGTGCCCTCGGCGACTGCGCGTTCGATCATGGACCGGATGGGGGTGATGCCGATGCCGGCGGCCACGAAGAGGTAGTGCTCGGCGGCTGCCATCGGAAAAGCGTTGCGGGGTCCGCGAACTCGCAGAACATCGCCGCGGGAGAGGGTGTGGATCTCTGCGGAGGCCGTGCCGCCGGGTATCTTGCGGACGCTGATGCGGTAGCGATCACCTGCGCTGGGATGTCCGGCGAGCGAGTACTGCCGCACCGAACCGGACGGGGTGGTGACGTCGACGTGTGCACCGGGCAACCAGGTCGGCAATGCAGCACCGTCGCTGCGACGGAGCAACAGTGAGCGCACGTCCTCGGCCTCGTCGACGATCTCGTCGATGGTGGTCTCGAATTCGTAGCCGACGCATCGCCGCGGTCGGGCCGGGGACAGGGCGGTCACGAGGGACGAGTCGGTGACCAACTTGGCGTAGAAACGGGACGCGGCACCGACGGCCCGCAGGCCGAGGCCGGGCGCGGTCACGGTGACCTCGCCCAGATGGCTGTGCACCGGAGGTGCTGTAGTCGTCACTGCTGTAGTCGTCACTGCTGGGCAGCCAGTGCAGCGGGTGACTGTGCGAGGTATCGCACGGCCTTGTCGATGTCGCCCATCTTCGATGGGTGAAAACCCGGTCGGATGTACAGGGCGAGTTGGACGAACAGGAACGACAGGCCCGGGATGAGTTGCTTGCGAGACGCTCGCGCGAAGGCGAAAGGCCACGGGGTGCGAAGTCGGCGTTTCCCGGTGCGCGGGGTGGCGACCGAATTCTTGTACAGGTACGCGGCGGTGCTGAACCACAACACCGCCAACCCCGCGCTGGCTATCACTGCGGTGCGGGCGCGGCGAAATCCACCACCGTCGACGTACTGGAATGCGTCGAATGCCACGTTGCGGTGTTCGAGTTCCTCGGCACCGTGCCAGCGGAGCAGGTCCAGCATCGTGGGGTCGACGCCGATGCGGTCGAATTCGGTGTTGTCCAAGAGCCATTCACCTACCACGGCGGTGAAGTGCTCTGCCGCTGCGTAGATTCCGAGCCTCTCGTTGAGCCATGCCTTGGCTGCCCGGCCGGTGAGGCCGTGGTCGCCGAACACCACGCCCACCGCGAATCGAATCCGCTGCAGGATCGGTTCGATGTCGACTCCGTGGGCAACGAGGTAGGTGCGGAAGCCTTCGTGGGAGGACGCGTGAGTGGCCTCCTGCCCGACGAATCCGACGACCTCCTCGTGCAGTCTGCGGTCGTCGATATAGGGAAGCGCGAGGGCGAACACGTCGGCCATCGCCCGTTCGCCCTCGGGCAGAACCAGATGCATCACGTTCCAGAAGTGGGTGGCGTACCACTCGTGCGGAATGTACTGCAGCGGAACGCCGGTCCAGTCGAACGTCACCGCACGGGCCACGATCGCGTAGGACTCGTCCGTGTGGCGCGCGTTCGGGTCGATCGCTCTGTCGCGAGACATTCGAGCTCCATTCGTCGAGATGCTGATGTTCTGATGCTACATAGCAACAATTAGTGTTGCAATGTTGCATGGAACGATCGAGGGTGACGTTAGGATCGGACGATGCATCCAGACGGTGACGACGGGCCGATCCTCGATGCCGCGTTGGAGTTGTTCGGCGAGGTCGGCATTCCCAGAACGACCATCGGCGACGTGGCCAAGCGCGCCAAGATCAACCGGGTGACGGTCTATCGCCGCATCGGCTCCAAGGACGAGCTGGTACGCGCGGTCATGGCGCGTGAATCGACGAGGCTGTTCGTCGCGGTGGCGGCAGCGGCCGCCGAACAGTCGTCGCGTGCGGATCGAGCTGCGCACGGATTCGCGACGACGATCGATTCGGTGCGAACCAACCCCGTTCTGCTCAAGATGTTCGATTCCGAGAGTGCGTTGGTGCTCGAACAGTTGACGACCAATGCGTCGGCATTGCTCGCGTCCGCGATAGACGCTGCCGCGCAGATCGCCCGGGGAGAGGTGGACTCGGACAGTTTCGCAGTACCTGATGCCCCCGAAATCGTGGTTCGCGTTGTGCATTCGATCCTGTTGACGCCTGCTGCAGGCGCTGCCCTCGAGACGTACGACGACTTGCTCGCCTTCGCGCACCGCAGCATCGTGCCGCTTCTCGTAGGTGCTGGCTAGCGAGCTCCGGCCTCAGGCTCGCGGCATGTACGAGTCGAGCACGCGCAGCAGTACATCCTTCAGTTCGGCCCGATTGCCACCCGGTGTGGGCCTGGCGATCTCGTGCAGGGTGTAGCCGTCGATCAAGGCCAGGAAATGCCGAGCCGGTAGATGTGGTTCCGCGATGCCGAATGCCCTGAGCGCCGCTTCTGCCGCCTCCTCGATCATCCGCATGATTCGGTGCACCGAATCCGCCAGCTCGGGCCGTCTGCGCACGGCAAGGTATGCCTCGAACTGGACGAGCGAGTCGTCGTCCTCGGGGGAGGAGAGCAGCGAGACCAGGTCCATGATCGCGTCGGCGAGATCGTCGCGCGTGAGGCCGCCGGTGTGCGCCACCTCGAGGAGCGCGGTGACCTTCGTCGTCACGTTCTCGGCAATTCGAGTGATCGCGGCATCGATGAGCTCACCGACCGAGCCGAAGAAATAGCTGGTGGTCGACGGCGGGAAGCCTGCAGCATCGGCCACGGAACGAAACGAGACGCGTTCGAGTCCGCGGGTGCCGATCACGCCGATGGCCGCGTCGACCAGGGCGTCGCGGCGCTCCTGGCCACGTGCGTATCGAGTCTTACGGCGCTCTTCGGTCATCGATACAACGTAGCCGGGTGCTGTCGTCTGCCCCCATCGCAGTGCCTTCCAGCAGGCGATTTCGGTCAATCCTGGCCTAGTGGCCAATATTGAGCTACTGTCGCCGCTACATCGAACAGCCCTGAAAAGGAGCACCCATGACCGACATTCCGGAAGCCTCGCGTGTGGACATAGTGGTCGTCGGCGCAGGGCTCGCGGGTCTGACCGCCGCCAGAGAGCTGACAGCAGCGGGCCTGACCGTCCAGGTTCTCGAAGCCCGAGATCGGGTCGGCGGGAGGACGATCAACCACACGATCGGCAGAGACGCTGTGGTCGAGACCGGTGGGCAGTTCGTCGGTCCGACGCAGGATCACATCCTTCGCCTTGCCGCCTCGGTCGGCGTCGCCACGTTTCCTGCCCACGACATCGGATCGAGCGTCTACGTCAAGAACGGACGCGCCCGACGCTTCGCCGGTGGTGTCCCACCCGACCCCCTCTCGCTACCCGACGTCGGGATGCTCGTTGCACGAATGGATCGAGCCGCCAAGCAGATTCCCGTGGACAGACCGTGGGATGCACCCCGTGCGCACGAGTGGGACACCCAAACTCTGGCCACCTGGGCTCGTCGCCACGCGGCCACCGACGGTGGAGTGGAGCTACTCGACATCCTGCTCGGCTCGGTGTTCGGCGGCACGGCCGCCGACGTGTCCGCGCTCTTCGGCTTGGCGTACGTGGCCGGGGCGGGTAACGAGTACACCCCCGGCACGGTGGACCGATTGATGAGTGTGGCTGGGGGAGCGCAACAATGGCGCTTCGTCGGTGGCTCCCAGGCGATCTCGATCGCACTGGCCGAGCAGCTCGGTGACGCCGTCCGGCTCGACAACCCGGTGCGCCGGGTGGAGCAGTATCCGGATCGAGTGGTGGTACGGACCGATACCGAATCGTGGATCGCCGGATCGGTCGTCGTCGCGATTCCTCCGGCTCTGGCCGCCCGAATCGACTGGAGTCCAACACTTCCCGCAGCCCAGGAGGCGCTGTTCCAGCGGATGAACTTCGGTGGCCTGGCCAAGTGCGAGGCCGTGTACCCCGAACCGTTCTGGCGCGCGAGTGGGCTCTCCGGGCAAGCCCTCTTTCGCGACAGCGCCATTCCGGTGTCCTCGATGTTCGACAACTCGCCGCCCGACGGAAGTCAGGGAGTACTGATGGGATTCGTCGGCACCTGGGGTGCTCGCCACCGGGGCGGCCGTAACTGGTCGGACGGTAACGACGCCGAACGACGCGGCGAGGTTCTTCGCGCATTCGCTTCAGCGGTGGGGCCGCGCGCCCTGGAACCGACCGAATGGATCGAGCTGGACTGGACTCGCGAGCAATGGACCCGCGGCGGGCCCACCGCGGTGCTTGCCCCCGGAGTGCTGACCGAGCTCGGCCGGTGGCGAGACACCGTGTTCGGACGAGTGCATTGGGCAGGTGCCGAACACTCCGACTACTGGAACGGATACATGGACGGCGCCGTGCGGTCGGGTGAACACGCAGCAGCAGAAATACTGTCGACCGAAGGAGAACTCTCGTGGAACAACGCTTCGTAGTTTCGGCCCATCGCACACTTTCGGTGAGCCCGGAAGAGGTGTGGGCACTGACCAGTGACACCAGTCGTTATGCGGAGTGGGTCACCGACGTCCGGTCGGTCACCACCCATCACGGCACTGCACGCACGGGCGGTGTCTACACCGAGGAGGTGGCAGCGCTCGGCCGTTTCACCACTCACGCCACCTGGACCGTCCGGCAGCTGGAAGCGAATCGACTGCGAGTGGATTCGGGGCAGGGCTTTGCGCCGCTCACCAACGTGGCGAACGTATTTCGCTTCGCGCCGCTCAGTGGCGGTACCTCTACGGCGATGACCTTCGAATTCTGGTTCGACGTCTCCCCGAGCTGGGCGGGACGCCTGGTGCGGCCTGTCGCCACTGCCGGGATGTCCGCGCGATTCGACGTTTCCATGTGCACTCTGGAGGCCATCCTCCTCTCCGAGCGAGCGGATTCGATCCGATGAGAGTACCGCCGGAGGTGCTCACCTTGGGTGTGCACATCCTCGACACTCTGGTGCGGCCGGTGACCGAGATTCCGGACGGGCAGCAGGCCGTACTGGCCGAGCAGATCGCGATGTCGGCCGCGGGAACCGCCGCGGGAACGGCGCTGGTGCTGTCCCGGCTGGGTGCCGCGGTCCACACCGCGGGAGTCGTCGGAAGTGATTCGGCCGGCACGTTTCTACTCCAACTCCTCGCCGACGACGGAGTGGACGTCTCCCTGGTTCATCGTCTGGACGGGGTGCAGACCTCGGCGTCGGTGTTGCCGATCAGGCCGGACGGATCCCGGCCGGCTCTGCACGTGATCGGAGCCAACGGCTATCTGGCTCAGCATGTTCCGTGGAACATGTTTCACAACGTCGACTTCCTGCATCTCGGCGGACCCGAGTTCTTCGGACCGGAGACCGCGCGCGACATCGCTCGCCGCGCTCACGAGGACGGTGTCGTCGTCACCGTCGACAGTCTGGCACCGTCCGTCCCCGAGGGCCTCGGTGCTTTCGCGCCCGCACTCCCGTACGTCGACTACCTGCTGCCGAACGACGAGCAGGTCCTCGGCTGGACCGGCTGTGCGACCCTCGAGGAGGGGTGCCGCCGACTGCTCGAACTCGGTGCGTCCTGCGTCGTCGCCACTGCCGGGGCGTCGCCCACACTCGTCGTGACGGCCGACGACGCTGTCGAAGTTTCCACGTACGCCGTGGACGTGGTGGATACCAGTGGATGCGGAGATGCGTTCTCGGCAGGGTTCGTTCGTGGCCTGTCGCTGAGCATGAGCGTCGTCGAGTCAGCGGAGTTGGGCAACGCGACCGCCGCGCACGCCGCGCAGGGTCTCGGTACCGACTTCGGGGCCTACGACCTCGAGGTCGTTCGGAAGTTCGCCCGCACCTGCAGGACCATCTGATGCCGGCCGACGTGGACGAACTCCGAGAGTCCGTCGCCGAGGCCGCCCGGAAACTGGGCCGACGGGGCCTGGTCCTCGGAACTGCAGGCAACGTGAGCGCCCGTGTCGGCGACGTGGTGGCGGTGACGGCGACCGGTCTCGTATTGGCCGACGCCACGATCGAGGACGTCACGCTCGTCGGGATGGACGGCGTCGTGAGTGCGGGTGCACACGAGCCGACATCGGAACTGGGCTTGCACCTGGGCATCTACGAGGCGAGCGACGCGCGCGCGGTGGTCCACACGCATTCTTCTGCGGCAGTGGCACTTTCGCTCGTCACCGACGAACTGCCGCCGGTGCACTACGCGCAGCTCGCTCTCGGCGGTACCGTCCCGGTTGTGCCGTTCGCGCCGTTCGGCACCGGCGAGCTCGCACGTTCGGTGGTGGCGGCGATCGCGTCGAAATCGGCGGTGATCATGGCCCACCACGGTTCGGTGGCCAGCGGTCACGACCTCGCTTCGGCGCTGTCGAACACAGAACTGCTCGAATGGCTGTGCGGGATATACCTATCGGCTGCGTCGGTGGCGCGCCCACGTGCTCTCACCGACGCACAACTGGCGGCAACCTTGGACGAGGTGGTGCGCCGTGCATACGGAACCGCGGCATCCGTGCGAAGAGACTGACCGATGACCACCCGGGTGCGCCCGCTCTGGATTGCCGTGTTCTCCGTGGCGTGGCTGGGCTATTGGATGGCCGATCTGGTTCCACTGCAGCTGCTTCTGCCCGAGCGGTTGCAACAGATCGATCCGCAATCGAAGGTGTTCGACTTCGCCGTGATCAACGCGGTCTCTGCCGTGGTGCTCCTGATCGGTCTACCCGTGTGCGGATCGCTGTGCGATCGCACTCGCAGCAGGTTGGGGCGACGGCGCGTCTGGTTCGGCGGCGGCGTCCTGTTCTTCGCCGGTGCGTTGGTGGTCACCGGGCTGCAAAGTACCGTTCTCGGAATCGGGACGGCGTGGTCGGTGGCGATGCTCGGATTGAGTGCTGCAACAGCAGGGTTGACGGCCGTGGTGTCGACCGCGTGCCGGACGAGCAGCGCGGAACGGTGTCGAGTGCGATCTATGCGCCGCAGGCGCTGGGCGTGGTGGCGGGCCTGGCGCTGGTGTCCACACTCGCCCTGTCGGTACTGGGCGGGTACCTCGCCGTGGCGATCGCCCTGGTGATCTGCGCGGTGCCGTTTCTGCTGATGTATCGCGAAACCGATTCACCGACAGCGCTGTTGAGCCTGCGCAGCATCGTGGCATCACTGCTCGATTCGTTGCGTCACCGCGACTTCGCGTGGGCCTTCGGGGGTCGAATCCTGGTCAACGGGGCCAACTCGCTCGGGACCTGCTACTTGCTGTTCTTCCTCACCGACGGCCTTCGAGTGACCGATCCGACGGGATCGCTGCTCGAGGTCACCGTCGTCTACCTGATCGCCTGTGTGGTGTGTACCTTCACCTTCGGTCCGTTGTCGGACAGGATGCGTCGCCGCAAGATCTTCGTGGCGGTCGCGGCATCGATGCAAGCCGTCGCCGGCTTCGTCCTGGCGGTACATCCCACGATGGACGCCACGTTCGTCTCGGCCGCGTTGCTGGGCGGCGGATTCGGCGCGTACATGGCCGTTGATCAGGCGCTGGTGACCGGGGTCCTTCCGTCCGCCGAGAGTCGGGCGACCGATCTGGGCGTGATGAACATCGGGGCGATCGTTCCACCTGCCATGGCTCCGCTGCTCGCGAGTGTGTTTCTCTCCACCGTCGGTGGATACCCGGCGCTGTTCGCGGCGGTGGGGGTGCTGGCCGCACTCGGGGCAGCGGTGACATGGCAGGTGAAATCGGTGCGCTGATCGCTCGGCGGCGGTGGCGCAGCCCTGACACTCGGTCTATCGGCGACCCGAGTGGTTACAGGGACGCTCCGAGAGCGTCTTTCGCCACGTGCGCGTCCCGCAGTTCGCGCTTGAGGATCTTGCCCGCTCCGCTCATGGGCAGTGCGGTGACGAACTCGATGGTGCGCGGGGTCTTGTAACCGGCAACGTAGCTGCGGGTGTGATCGCGGAGTTCGTCGACCGTCGGCGACGTGCCCTCGGCCAGCACGACACAGGCGTGGACGCGCTCGCCCCAGTCGCCGTCGGGAACACCGATCACGGCGCAGGCCAGCACCGAGGGGTGCAGGCTCAGTGCGCTTTCCACCTCGGCGCTGTAGACGTTCTCGCCGCCGGTGATGATCATGTCCTTGAGTCGATCGACCACGAACAGGAATCCGTCGGCGTCGAGGTAGCCGACATCGCCGGTGTGCATCCACCCGTCGCGAACGGCCGCTGCCGTCTCCTCCGGCTTGTTCCAATAGCCGAGCATCACGTGTCCACCGCGAACGCAGATCTCGCCGACCGAGCCGGTGGGCAACTGCTCGTCGTCGGGGCCCAGAATCCGGATCTCCGAGTGTGGGGCCGCGCGACCGGCCGAGCCGATGCGTTCTCCCACATGGTGTTCCGGCCAGAGCAGCGACGCGACCGGTGCCAGCTCGGTCATGCCGTAGGCCTGAGTGAGGCGGGCCTGCGGGAGCCGAGCGAGGGTGCGCTCGAGGACGCCGGCGGAGATGGGGGATCCTCCGTACAGCACGCGGCTGAGCGAGGAGGTGTCGAACTCGCTCAACGTGGGGTGGTCGACGAGAAGCTGAATCATTGTCGGTACCAGCAGCACATCGGTGATGGAGTGCTTCGCGATCGCGCCGAGGACGGCGGTCGGCTCGAAGAACGGAACCATGACGTGGGTGCCGCCGAGCATGACCTGACCCACCCATGCGGCCAGATCGGCGAGGTGGAACATCGGTGCGGCATGGAGCAGGATCGATGCGTCGTCGAGCAGCTGTCCGGTCGCCACCGTTCCCAGGCCCGAGGTGACGAGGTTCGCATGCGAGAGCATGACGCCCTTGGGGAAGCCGGTGGTGCCACCGGTGTAGAAGAGGCCGGCAAGGGCGTCGCCGCTGCGTCGCGCGTCGGGAACGGGATCGTGGGATGCGACGAGGTCCTCGTACGAGACCATGCCCTCGGGGGTGGCACCGTCCCCGCAGTAGACGATGGTCTGCAGGCCGGCGCATGCGGGGCGCAGTGCCGGGACCATGGCACCGAAGGTGTCGTCGACCAGCAGGACCTTGGTGTCGGAGTCGTTGAGCGCGTACGCGACCTCCACAGGCGACCACCGGATGTTGACGGGGTTGAGCACGGCGTCTGCCCACGGCACCGCGAGCAGGTATTCGGAGTATCGGTCACTGTTGAACGCCAGCATCGCAACTCGATCGCCGGACTCCACGCCGATGGAGTGCAGGCCTGCCGCCAGTCTTGCCACTCTGTCGATCTGTTCGGTGAAAGTCCGAGTGCGGTCGCCGAACACCGTCGCGGCCCGGTTCGGAGTTGTCGCCGCAGAGCGATGCAGGCCTTGGGTGAGATACATATCGAGTCCCTTGTGCGAGAGGGGGCGAGGGTGCCCGGGTGAATACCGTCACAGTTCCACCTTGTTGGCACGGTGTCAATAGTGAACGCATGGCTCGACGGGTGTCGACAGTCCGCGAAAATGGTTGTCTGGCTAACGTTCCCGGGAGTCGTCCATGGCGTCGACGGTACCGAGAACCGTCACGAGTACATCGGTCAACAGGGTCTCGACCTGCTCCCGGTTCAGCGTGCCGCGCACGAGCCATTCACGGCCCGCAGCCTTCACCATGCCACCGAACGCCCGCACCGCGGAGGTCGCGATTCGACGGTCACCGCCTCTGCCTTCGAATGCCGTTGCGTCCAAGACTCGTTCGGCCGCAAGATCGTCGGCCTCGTCCAGAATCTGTGCCACCTGCTCGTCGACGCCCGATCCGCTGGCCATCGACACCCACGCCGTACCGTGGGTTTCGATTACGCCGACCAGCCAGTGGACGCTGCCGCGGGCTCGTTCCTCGAGCGAACCCGTGGGCAGGTGTACGTCCTCGATGGGCGGAACGGTGACCAGAAAGCGAACGCACTCGAGGTACACATCGCGTTTGCTGCCGATGTAGTGGTGGATGAGTCCGCGGGCCACCCCGGCCGAGGCGGCGACGTCCGACATCGACACCTCGGCATAGGGCTTGTCTCCGAACAAGCGAACCGCGCTGGCCAGGATCTGCGTGCGTCGCTCGTCCGGTTCCAAACGATTCCACTTGGGTGCGCTCGAGGCCGGCATGGTTCTCATGATCGCACCGAACCGATGCCGCGACGCGTCAGAGGTACCGCTCGGTGCGTGCGCGCAGCGACCTCGGCACGACGAACCGATCGCCGTACCGTGCCCGCAGTTCGTCGGCCCGCCGCGTGAATCCGGGGAGACCGCCGTCGAACTGATTGACGAACTGCAGCACACCTCCGGTCCAGGCCGGGTACCCGATGCCGAGAATGGAACCGATGTTCGCATCGGCGACCGTACGCAGGACACCCTCGTCGAGGCACGCGATCGAATCGAGAGATTGCGCGACGAGCATACGATCCATCATGTCCTCGAACGAGATTCCGTGATCGGGTCGGTGGTAGTGCTCCACCAGGCCTGGCCACAGTCCGAGCTTGGTGCCGTCCTCGGAGTACTCGTAGAACCCACGTCCCGCCTTGCGGCCCGGGCGATCGAACTCGTCGATCAGGCGATCGACCAGCGGGTAGGACTTCGAGACGATCCACCCTCGTCCGTCGGCGCGGGCGGCCTCGGCCATGCCCTCTCGGATGTGGCGCGACAGAGTCAACGAAATCTCGTCCATCAGTGCGAGCGCGCCGGACGGGTAGCCGGCCTGCAGTGCAGCCTGTTCCACCGTGGCCGGGTGTACACCCTCGGCGACCAGCGAGATCGCCTCGTCCATGAATCTGCCGATGACCCGAGTGGTGAAGAAGCCGTGACTGTCGCCGACCACGATCGGCGTCTTGCCGATGAGCCGTACGAAGTCGAACGCGCGAGCCAGAGCGGAATCACTGGTGTGTTCGCCCACCACGATTTCCACCAAGGGCATCTTGTCCACCGGGGAGAAGAAGTGCGTGCCGATGAAGTCGGAGGTACGCGAGACTCCCTGGGACAGTTGGGTGATCGGAAGCGTCGAGGTGTTCGAGCACAGTAGTGCGTCGGCGGTGAGGTACTTGTCCACATCTTCGAAGGCCTGCTGCTTGACGGCGGGATCCTCGAAGACGGCCTCGACGACGAGATCGCATCCCTCGGCGTCGGCCGCGTCGGAGGTGGTCGTGATGAGCGCGAGCACCGCATCGGCGTCGGCCTGGGTCGTGCGTCCCTTCGTGACGGCCTTGCCGAGAATCGAACGCGCGTAATCCTTTCCGCGCTCGGCGGATTCGATCGAGATATCGCGAAGCACTACGGGAACCTTCGCCGAGGCGACGACGTGGGCGATGGCGGCACCCATCATTCCGGCCCCGATCACCAGCACCTTCTCGGGTACCCGGTGTGGTTCGGCGCTGGGACGAGAGCCTCCCTTGCTGATGGACCCCAGATCGAAGAACATCGATTGGATCAGGTTGCCCGAGACGGCTCCGCAGGCGAGTGAGGTGCAGTGCCGGGTTTCCACCAGCGACGCCGACTCGAAGTCGAGAACCGAACCTTCCACGGCCGCAGCAACCACCGCGATCGGAGCGGGTATGGGTGCACCCTTGACCTGCTTGCGTACCGTTGCCGCGAAGGCAGGCAGCTGCGCGGCCAGCGCGGGTGAGGCCGCGGTGCCGCCGGGAATCTTGAATCCCTTCTTGTCCCAGGGCTGCAGCGCTTCGGGATTGGCGACGATCCAGGCACGTGCTTTCGCCATCATTTCCTCGTGGGTGTCGACGACCTCGTCGACGAGTCCGAGTTCGAGGGCCTGCGCCGGCCGATACCGCTGGCCCTGGCCCACAACCTGAGTCAGAGCCTCGACGATGCCGAACATCCTGACCGTTCGGGTGACGCCGCCGGTGCCGGGCAGTAGACCGAGCGTCACCTCGGGTAAACCGAATCGAGAATTGTTTCGGCTCAGTGCGATTCGGTGATGACAGGCCAGTGCGATCTCGAAGCCGCCGCCGAGCGCGGTGCCGCCGAGTGCTGCCACGACCGGTTTGCCCAGCCGCTCGAGGCGACGAAACTTGTCCTTGGTGAAATCGAGGGCGTCGGCGATCAACGCATGATCGGACGGACCGGCGTCGCGCAGCAGCTCGAGGTCGCCACCGGAGAAGAACGAATCCTTCCCCGAGGTGACGATGATGCCGTCGTACGCATCGAGGTTGGCCTCGAGCCAGTCGACGGCCTGTCCGAGCGACTCGCCGAACGCGGTGTTCATCGTGTTGGTGGCCCGTGTCGGATCGTCGATCGTCAGTACGAGTACGCGGTCGGTGCCGATCTCGCCGGTGATCGTGGGAGTCCGCAGGTCGCATGCAGTGTTCATCGAGGTCCTCGGGTTGTTGTTCTCTCGCAGGGTGATCACAGGCGTTCGATGATGGTGGCGACGCCCATTCCTGCACCGATGCACAGCGTGATCAGTGCGTAGCGTTCGCCGCGGCGCTCGAGTTCGTCGAGGGCCATTCCGGTGAGCATGGCTCCGGTTGCGCCCAACGGGTGGCCCATCGCGATCGCGCCACCGTTGACGTTGATGCGGTCGTGGTCGATGTTCAGCTTCTTCGCGTAATTGAGCACCACCGAGGCGAATGCCTCGTTGACCTCGAACACCGCGATGTCGTCGAGGGTGAGTCCCGCAGCGGCCAGCACCTTGTGGGTGGCCGGAACCGGACCGGTGAGCATGAGCGTCGGATCCGATCCTGCGACAACCCCGGCCACGACGCGTCCGCGCGGGGTCAATCCGCCTGCGCGACCGGCTTCTTCGGATCCGATCAGAACCATCGCGGTGCCGTCGACGATGCCGGAGGAGTTGCCGGCATGGTGGACGTGGTCGATGCGCTCGACCTCGGTGTACTTCTGCATGGCGACGGCGTCGAACCCGGCGAGCTCGCCCATCCGGTCGAACGACGGTTTCAGGGCAGCGAGATCGGCCGTGGTTGTCTCCGGTCGCATGATCTCGTCGTGATCGAGCATCAGCCGGCCGTTGGCGTCGAACACCGGGATGACGGACTTCTCGAAGTGGCCCATCGACCAGGCATGCGCCGCACGTTGCTGACTACGCACGGCATAGGCGTCGACCGCGTCGCGATCGAACCCCTCGATCGTCGCGATGAGGTCTGCACTGACTCCCTGCGGAACGAAGTAGCTGCCGTAGTTGGTCAATGGGTCGCACGGCCATGCGCCGCCGTCCGCCCCGAGCGGCACACGAGACATCGATTCGACGCCACCGGCGACGATGAGCCGATCCCATCCGGACCGAACACGTTGCGCCGCAGTGTTGACGGCTTCGAGTCCGGATCCACAGAAGCGGTTGAGCTGAACGCCGGCGACACTGTCCGGCAGCCCGGCAACCATCGCGACGGTTCGGGCGATGTCGCAGCCTTGATCGCCGACCGGGGTGACGACACCGAGCACGACGTCATCGATCAGGGCCGGATCGAGCTGGGAGTGTCGAGAGAGCAACGTGGACAACGTGTTCGCGGCCAGATCGACCGGTTTGACGGTGTGCAGAGAGCCGGAGCTCTTGCCGCGGCCACGAGGGCTGCGCACTGCGTCGTAGAGGAACGCCTCCATGGTGGTGGCCTTTCTAAAGCGAGCGGGAAATGAGGTCTTTCATGACTTCGTTGGCACCGGCGTAGATGCGGGCGATGCGGCCGTCGACGAACATGCGGGCGATGGGGTATTCCTCCATGTAGCCGTAGCCGCCGAAGAGCTGCAGGCAACGGTCGACCACCTCGAACTGTCGGTCGGTGGTCCAGTACTTGACCATTGCTGCTGTCGTGACGTCGAGTGTTCCGGAGATATGTTGCGCCACAGCATCATCGACGAAGGTTCGCACGACGCGTCCGATCGTGGCGCATTCGGCGAGCTCGAACTTGGTGTTCTGCAGGTCGAACAGCGTCTTGCCGAACGCGTTGCGCGACTTGGTGTACTCGATGGTCTGTGTGACGGCTGCGTCGATCATCGCTGCGGCGGCGATGCCGCAGATCAGGCGCTCCTGGGGGAGTTGCTGCATCAACTGGGCGAACCCGCGACCTTCGGCGTCGCCGAGGATGTTGGCGGCGGGGATGCGGAGGCCGTCGAAAGACAGTTCGGCGGTGTCCTGGCCCTTCTGTCCGATCTTGTGCAGCACTCGTCCCCGATGGAATCCCTCGGTGTCGTCGGACACCTCGGCGACGAGCAGTGACAGTCCCCGGGCTCCCGCGGACGGGTCGGTCTTGGCAGCGATGATGATCAGATCGCAATGGGCTCCATTGGAGATGAACGTCTTTGCGCCGGTGACGACGTAGTCGTCGCCGTCACGAACCGCTCGGGTGGTGATGCCCTGCAGATCCGAGCCGGTGCCGGGTTCGGTCATCGCGATGGCACCGATCCACTCGCCAGAGCACAGCTTCGGCAGCCAGCGCTGCTTCTTCTCCTCGGACGCGTAGGCCAGGATGTAGTGCGGAACGATGCCGCTGTGCACGCCCAACTGCATGGCCGTGTCGCCCGCTCGGACCTGCTCCTCGAACAGCACCGCCTCGTGACGGAAGTCGCCGCCACCGCCTCCGTACTGCTCGGGCACCGACATGCCGAGCAGTCCGAGGCTTCCCGCTGTGCGGTAGACGTGGCGACTGGGGCGTCCGGCTGCCGCGAATTCCTCGCGGTGCGGCGCTACCTCTTTCTCGAAGAATCCTCTGGCGAGCTGGCGCACATCGGCGAGCTCGGTAGCGAGGTCGTCGCTGGTGCGGTCTGCGAGTGCAGTCATGGCAAGTCCTTGGCTCGAAGCGCCGACTTATTGGCGCTGTGCCAATAATGATGGCGCGACGCTGCCCTTGATGTCAACCAACGATGCTCCCCACCCTGCCGAACTCGAAGTTATGGACGGATTCGGGTCGGAATTCATCCACAACTTCGAGTTCGGCGGGGACCGCTTCCGGAGTGTCTAGCTGTCGCCTGCTCGCAGTAGCGCGACATCCGAGACGAGCCGAATATGGTCTGCCATTGCGCGCCCGGCCTCGGCCGGGTCCTGTTGTCGCACAGCCTCGGCGATGCGCCGATGGCCTTCGAGGGAGGCCTGCGGACGGTCGGACTGCGACAGGGATTCGATTCGAGTCTCGCGAATCAACTCGGCAATTTCCCCCATGAGGCGGGCGAGTAGCGGGGAGTGCGCCGCTGCGGTGATCGCGTGGTGGAACAGTTCGTCTCCCGAGTCGCCGCGGTCGCCGTCGGTGATCTCCGACGCCATCACGGACAGGGCGTGGTCGATCGCCGCCATTTCGCTCTCGCTGCGACGGGATGCGGCAAGCTCGGCGAGCTTGACCTCGAGTGCCTCGCGGGCTTCGATCACCTCGGGGAGTCGGTCGGCATGTTCGCGGAGGGCGCGAATTGCCATGTCTCCCACGGGCCGACGCACCAGCACGGCACCGTCGCCGTGGCGGACCGACAGGATCCCCTGCACCTCGAGCGCGACGAGCGCCTGACTCAGCGAGGCTCGACTGACGCCGAGGTGGCCGGCAAGTTCGCGCTCGGGCGGGAGACGATCGCCAGGGTTCATGTCGCGATCGGCGATGTGCTTGCACAGCTGTTCGACGATGACCTCGTACAGCCGTGGTCGGGTCACGGGGCGAATTTGCTCAGCCACTGTGTCACTCGCTCTCTGTTCCTCTGGACCTCCACCCTAGCCGTCATAAGGTACGTAACGGCCGACACATCCGGGCTTGACAAGTGATCCACTTCACTGGTTGAGTCCCTATTGACTCAGTGGCCAGTCCAATTAGCCACTGAAGATCTCGGGCAACCGCTCGAGTGCTACCAGAGACGGACCGGAGACCTTCGATGTCGACCGAGTTGATACCCATCCTTGCGCTCGTCGTCATGTTCCTCGCTGCAACCGTGTTCCCCGTGAACATGGGTGCGTTGGGGTTCGTGGCGGCGTTCTTCGTCGGAACTATTGCCGTGGGCATGGGTGCCGACGACATCATCGCCGGCTTCCCGAGCAGCCTGTTCCTCACGCTCGTCGGCATCACGTACCTCTTCGCCATTGCGCAGAACAACGGCACGGTCGACCTCCTGGTCCGCGGCGCTGTTCGCCTCGTCGGCGGCCGAGTGGCCCTCATCCCCTGGGTGATGTTCGGCATCACCGGCGTCCTGACGTCGATCGGAGCGCTCGGGCCCGCTGCCGTGGCCATCGTGGCCCCCATCGCCCTCGGTTTCGCCGCGCGCTACAAGATCAATGCCCTGCTCATGGGCATGATGGTCATCCACGGTGCTCAGGCGGGCGGATTTTCGCCCATCAGCATCTACGGCGTCACCGTCAACAACATCGCCGCCAAGGCGGGACTGGTCAACAGTCCGCTCACACTCTTCCTCGGCAGCATGCTCTTCAATGCCGCAATCGGGGCTGCGCTCTTCATGTTCCTCGGCGGACGATCGCTCATCGGCCGCAGCGTGCACGACGAGGACGGCACCCGCCCCGACGGCGACACCGGCGGCGTCGGCGGCGGAGGTTCGCGGACGGTCATGCGCGGGTTCGGGTCGTCGACTCCCAAGCCGTCCGGTCAGACGGTCACCGTCGAGAACGCACCGCCGCTGGCCACCGCGGTCAAGGCGATCACCTTCGATCAGATCCTCACGCTCATCGGCCTGGCATCGCTTGCGATCTTCTCGCTCGTACTCGATCTCGATGTCGGCTTCATCTCGATGACGGTCGCTGTGATCCTCGCTCTGGCGTCGCCCAAGGCCCAGAAGGGTGCGATCAACCAGATCAGCTGGTCGACGGTGCTGCTCATCGGCGGCGTGCTCACGTTCGTCGGGGTACTGCAGGAAGCCGGAACCGTCGAATACGTCGGCGACGCAGTGGCCGGAATCGGCATCCCCCTGCTCGTGGCACTGCTGCTCTGCTACATCGGTGCCATCGTCTCGGCGTTCGCGTCGTCCACGGCGATCCTCGGCGTCACCATCCCGCTGGCCGTTCCGTTCCTGCTGGCCGGTGAAGTGGGAGCCATCGGAGTCATCGTGGCCCTGTCCATCGCCTCGACCATCGTCGACGTCAGCCCGTTCTCCACGAACGGAGCGCTGGTGCTCGCCAACGCCCAGGACATCGATCGCGACGTGTTCTACAAGCAGATTCTCAAATACAGCGCGCTGGTCGTGATCATCGGTCCACTGATCGCCTGGGGCATCCTGGTCGTCCCCGGCTGGATGTAGCCGTTCGGCACGTTCTCGGGCCTGGCAGTACTCGAACGATGGCGGCACGTGTCCTCGGCGTGCCGCCATCACGCGTCTGAGCTGGGCAAAGACTCGTGAATGGTTACTTGACTTCTTCAGGAATCGCTGGTGCAATGGAATTGGATAGGCCACTGGCCCAGTAATCCAATCCCCTCGGATTCAACCCACACCTCGCTTCGACGCAAAGGATCACTTCGATGCCCCTCAACACGACAGGCAGAACCGGACCGCTCGAAGGAACCGTGGTGGTCGATCTGACCCGCGCTCTGGCCGGCCCACACGCGGCGATGATGCTCGGCGACCTCGGTGCCGACATCATCAAGGTCGAAACTCCGAAGGGCGGCGACGACACCCGAGTCTGGGGTCCCCCCTTCGTCACTCCGCGTGACGCCGAGCGCGAGTCGACGTACTTCCTCTCGGCCAACCGCAACAAGCGCTCCATCGCCCTCGACCTGAAGACCGACGATGGCCGAGAAGCGTTGGAGCACATGATCGAACGAGCGGACGTCGTGCTCGAGAACTTTCGCACCGGCGTTCTCGACCGTCTCGGCTTCTCGCCCGAGCGGATCGCCGAGATCAACCCGCGCACAGTGGTGCTGTCGATCAGTGGGTTCGGCCACGACGGCCCCGAGGGCGGCCGATCCGGATACGACCAGATCGCGCAGGGTGAGGCGGGGCTGATGTCCTTCACCGGCTCGAGCCCGGACGACGTCCAGCGGGTCGGCGTTCCCATCGCAGATCTCCTGGCCGGAATGTACGGAGCTTTCGGAGTTCTCGCGGCTCTGCGCGAGCGGGACCGCACCGGCCGCGGCAAGGTGGTCCGCACCTCGTTGCTCGCCAGCGTCGTCGGAGTGCACGCCTTCCAGGGCACCAAGTGGACGGTCGCCGGCGAGATCGGCAAGGCTCAGGGCAACCACCATCCGTCGATCTGCCCGTACGGCCTGTTTCCGACCTCCGATGGTGCCGTGCAGATCTCGGTGGGCAGCGAGGGACTGTGGCACCGGTTCTGCGAGGGCTTCGGCATCGACCCCGACCTCGAAGGCATGGCCACCAACCCGCAGCGGGTCGACAGTCGCGACGACGTCATCGAGCTCGTCTCCAAGATCTTCCGCACCTACGAGACCGAGCCGCTGCTGACTCTCCTCGACGAGATCGGTGTTCCCGCAGGCAAAGTGCGGAACATCCAGGAAGTGTACGAGTGGGAGCAGACCAAATCTCAAGGTCTGCTGGTCGACGTCGAGCACGCAACGCTCGGCAAGGTCACTCTTCCCGGGCCGCCGCTGCGCTTCTTCGAGTCCGACGGCACCGAGGTCACCGAAACCAACCACCTGGCACCGCCGGTACTCGGTGCCGACGACCAACTCGTCCGCGAATGGCTGAAAGAGGCGACACGATGACCAGAATGACCGCCCTCGAACTGCTCGATCTGGTGATCGATGCCGACAGTTTCGATTCCTGGGACACCCCGACCGCCGATTACGTCGTCGACGACGAGTACGCGAGCGAACTCGCCGCGGCCCGCGAGAAGACCGGATTGGACGAGTCCGTACTCACCGGCTCCGCCACCATCCGCGGCCGCAAGGTGGCCATTCTGCTCGGGGAGTTCGCCTTCCTGGCCGGCTCGATCGGTGTTGCGGCGGGCGAGCGGCTGGTCAACGCGGTTCACCGATCGACCGACGAGCGCCTACCGCTGCTGGCGCTGCCGACCTCCGGCGGAACCCGCATGCAGGAGGGCACAGTCGCGTTCTTGCAAATGGTCAAGATCACCGCGGCGATCACCGCGCACAAGGCGGCGAACCTGCCGTACATCGTGTACCTGCGACACCCCACCACCGGTGGCGTCTTCGCATCCTGGGGTTCGCTCGGGCACGTCACCGTCGCCGAGCCCGGTGCCCTCGTCGGTTTCCTCGGGCCCCGCGTCTACGAGGCGCTGTACGACGCGAAGTTCCCCACCGGTGTGCAGACGTCGGAGAATCTTCAGGCGCACGGACTCATCGACGCCATCCGACCACCCGAGCAGCTCGGCGAGATCGTCGATCGGGCGTTGCGGATCATGACCGACATCCCGTCGTACCGCCCGCGCAGCGTCGAAGCGCTGGAGTGGAAGATCGAGGACGTGCCCGCGTGGACGTCGATCCTGGCTTCCCGCCGAAGCGACCGCCCCGGTGTACGCGAATTGCTGTTCAGCACCGCGGCAGATGTGTTGCCGCTCAACGGCACCGGTCAGGGTGAGTCGGACCCGGGTCTGATTCTCGCGCTCGTCCGGTTCGGCGACATGCCGTGTGTTCTCCTCGGGCAGGACCGCCGGGGTCAGACGACCAAGACTCCGCTCGGTCCCGCGGCGCTCCGCGAGGCTCGACGCGGAATGCGTCTGGCGCAGGATCTGAAGCTACCGCTCGTCACCGTCATCGATACCGCTGGTGCCGCGCTGTCGAAGGAGGCCGAGGAGGGTGGCCTGGCGGGAGAGATCGCCCGCTGCATCGCCGATATGGTCGACCTCGAAACGCCCACGCTGTCATTGCTTTTGGGTCAGGGAACCGGCGGAGGCGCACTCGCGCTGGTGCCGGCGGACCGTGTTCTGGCAGCCCAGCACGCATGGCTGTCGCCGCTGCCGCCCGAGGGCGCGTCGGCCATCGTGCATCGGGACACTGCGCATGCGGCCGAGATGGCCACCAAGCAGGGAGTGCGCTCCCTCGATCTCTACCGCGCAGGCGTCGTCGACATCATCATTCCCGAATTGCCCGACGCGGCAGACGAATCGCAGCAGTTCTGTGACCGGGTGGGTGCCGTCCTGCACCGGGAGCTCGCCGACCTGATCGCTCAGGATCCGTCGATGCGCATGATCGCCCGCGAAAAGCGCTTCAATCGAATCGGTTTCGCGGCTACTGCCTCAGCCTGACAACCCGCCCGGACCGACCACCCTCCACGAAACGAGACAACCATGACCGCCACGATCGCGGAGTCGAACTCGACAGTTCCCGAGGATTTCGTCTCCGGTCTCGAAGGTGTCGTCGCGTTCACCTCCGACATCGCCGAACCCGACAAGGACGGCGGCGCACTGCGCTACCGCGGC
>NZ_NPFX01000031.1:0-641 GCF_002259335.1 Rhodococcus sp. 14-2483-1-1
GTGAGGTCACGCAGGCTGATGTGCAGGTTGACGTGCGGCTTCTCCCCGCCTTCGGTGGGCCGATTACTGGAGGCGAGGTAGCGGTCGAGGATGTGTCCGAACGCCTCGGCGCGGCGTAGGGCGGGGCTACGTTCGTCCTGGGTGCCGTCGGCGGCCGGGCGGGGTTCGGTCAACGGTGAGAGCGCGGCGAGGAGTTTTTCTCCGGTGATGGCATCGAAGTCACCTTTCAACGCCAGCCGCCCGTTCAAGGTCTTCGAGGCAAAGAGTTCGTTGCGGTCGGTGTCCTCGGGTGGCGGCTTCTTGCCACCGTAGGTGTCCTCGAGTTTGGTGATCGCTTCACGGATGCGGTCGGTGCGTGCGCCGGGTCCGGTCGCAGCTTTGATCATGGCAGCGCGGGCGATGTCGCGACCCTCCTGCGGGAGGTTCTTGGGTGGGGTTTCGGCGAAGGTGAGGATCAACGCGGCATGGTCGACGGACATCACGCCGGTGTTCACGGCGTCGGCGATATCGGGGAAGTTCTTCAGTCCGCGGGCCAGGGCAACGATCTTGGTGGCTTTGCTGGGGGTGAGCAGGGTGGTGGAGGTCAACCACCCTGCGGGTCCGGGGAATCCGAGTTTCTCGCGGGCCACTCGAGTGTCGAT